>JAGOCL010000387.1 GCA_017998755.1 Spirochaetota bacterium
GTATAAATAGATTTTATCAATAGTAGCGCTTTCAACATAGAGTCAATAATATCATATTAGGATTTTTAAATCAAGGTAAAATAAGCGACTTTTACCGACGGACTGCACAAATGAAAGTAATAGATATATTATTATATTCAAAACAGGAATTCCAGTTTTTTATTTAACGCATGACCGGATAGTTCAAAAAGCGTTTAAAATTATTTTATAGATAGCTCTATTGAAAAAAGTCGAAAAATCTTTGATAAGAACGATAAATCTGTTATACTACTTGACGGTAAAAATATTAATATTTTTTTATCGCTAATTTTTTTTGTAAAAATCAAAGTGAAAAAACGGAGGATATTGATGAGTTCGCCGGAAATGAAAAGTAAGTTGCCGCCTCAGAACGTAGAAGCGGAGTCTTCCTTGTTAGCGTCGTTAATGATAGACAGTCACAGTTTTGACGAGATAGCGGAACGCAGGCTAACCGTTAAGGATTTTTACGACGAAAGGCATCAAAACATTTATCAGGCGATATTGGAGTTAGTCAAGAAAGGGCGGCCCGTCGATCTCATAACGGTTACCGAGACGCTCAAGACGCTTCAAACGCTCGAAAAATCCGGCGGGGTAGATTACCTATCGGGAATACTCGATAAAATCACCAGTTCGGCAAACGTTAATTACTATGCGGAGATTATAAAGTCTAAATCGATGCTCAGGCAATTGATATTCGCGACTTCCGAGATCGTTACAAAGTGCTTTGAAAACGTCGGCGACGTTCGAAGTTTGTTGGACGACGCAGAAAAGAAAATTTTTGAAATAAATCAAGACCTATTCACAAACGATTTTACTCCTATTAAAGAAATTGTTAATAAAACTATCGAAGAATTGACCAATAATGAGAATAAAAGCGGTTTATCGGGCGTTCCGAGCGGTTTTGTCGAGCTAGACGATAAAACCGACGGTTTTCAAAAATCCGAGCTTATTGTTATCGCGGCGAGACCCAGTATGGGCAAGACTTCGTTAGCGCTGAATATCGCCGCCAACGCTTCCATAAAGTACGGTAAAAGAATTGGGATATTTTCCTGCGAAATGAGTAAGTATCATCTCGGACGTAGAATGATCTGTTCCGAGGCGAGAGTGAACGAGTTGAAGATGAAAAAAGGGATGTTGACGAGGCAGGAGAAAGATTATATCGTGCAGGCGGCGGAAAAACTTTATGATACGCCGATAGTTTTCGACGATACGCCGAATATTCAGATACTCGAACTACGGACTAAAGCCCGTAAAATGATGCGAGACTACAAACTTGATATGATAATAATAGATTATTTGGGGTTGATAACGGTAGGGGACGAAGCGGGGAGAAATTCGCCTAGACACGAGCAGATCGCTTACGTTTCAAGATCGTTGAAGTCCTTGGCGCGTCAACTGGAGATACCGATTATCGCGTTAGCCCAGCTTAATAGAAACGTCGAATCGAGAGGGGAAGACGCCCGTCCCAAACTGTCCGACCTCAAAGATTCCGGCTCTATCGAGCAGGACGCCGACGTTATACTGTTTATTCATGGCAAGGGTATCGACAGTAAACAGCCGGGCGACGACGAGAACAGATCTTACGACGTCGATCAGAGGGAATTGATAATTGGAAAAAACAGAAACGGGCCGACAGATATTGTTAAAGTCGTATTTCTTAAAAGTTTTACAAGGTTTGAGTCTTATACAAAAGATTTGAGCGACGCAGATTGATTATTATATATGTAGAATAAGGAAATTTTATTATGAGTAGAGGTTTAAAGAATTTACTTTTTGTATTACTCGGATTTGGCATATCGATATTTTTTATATTTATGCTGGTTTTTTTTGTATCCGTTTCTTTCGCGCTTCCGAGCGTAGTCGTTGAGAAAAACTCCTATCTTGAGTTAAATTTTTCGGGGAAACTCGTTGAAACCCCTTTATCGGAATTCTCCGGTTTGTTTACGGGGCGCGCCGTCGGGGAGATGGAATTTATCAAATATCTTAAAGCCATAGATATGGCTTCGAGAGACAGAAGGATCGACGGCATTATTATAAACGGGGATAAAACTTTTTATAGCAGAGCTCACGTCGAGGAGATAAGAGAAGCGTTGGATAAATTTAAAAAAACCGGCAAACCGGTTTACGGATGGTTCTCAAACGGGAACAATACCAATTATTCTATACTTCTTTCGGCGGATAAAATATACGCTCCAGATACCGATTCGGCGAATTTAACTTTGTCGGGGTATAACGTAACTATACCGTATTTTGCCGAGGGGATGAGTAAGATCGGGATAGAAGCGAGCGCTATTCATATTGGGGATTACAAAGGAAGCTACGAGAATTATTCAAGAAATTCTATGTCCGCCGAGCTAGAAAGTTCTTATAAAAAGCTTTACGACGACGTTCACAATGAATTTCTTTTATCGATTGCTAAATACCGCTTGATATCGCTCGATAAAGTCAAAGAATTATTTAATTCCAATAAAACCGTTATGATTACTCCGGAATTAGCGAAGGAGTATTCGTTAATCGACGGCTTTTACTATTTTGAAGATCTTAAGAAATTCTGCAATCCCGATTATAAAAGCGTGAATATTTACGATTATTCCAAGTTATTAGATAGTATAGAGCAAAACTCAAAAATTGCGGTTATTTACGCCGAAGGGGTTATTTCAGAGGGATATTCTATGGGATTTAATCGGGACGCAGTCGTTTACGACGTTTTCAGAAGCGACGTTAGAGAGATTATAAAAAATTCTTCCATAAAAGCGGTAGTACTCAGGGTAAATTCCCCCGGAGGGAGCGCCCTCGCAAGCGAGTTGATACTGCAAGAACTGCTTGAGTTAAAAAAACATAAGCCGTTATACGTCTCTTTCGGTCCTATCGCGGCGTCGGGCGGATATTATATCGGCTGTAAAGGGGATAGAATATTTACCTCTCCGTCCTCGATTGCCGGATCTATCGGAGTAGTGTCGGTTTTGTTTAATTACGAAGAACTAGCGGATAAACTTGGCGTTAATTTTGAGACGGTCAAAAAATATAAGTACGACGATCTTTATTATCCCAATAAAAAAGCGACCGCCGACGAGATATCTCTCATAAAAAACTCGATGAATAAGATATATAACGAATTTACTGCGCGCGTAAGCGAAGGTAGAGGAATCGAGGCCGGCGCGTTAAAAAATATCGCCGAGGGGAGAGTGTGGAGCGGAGCTCAAGCGGTCGCCAACGGTCTTGCCGACGAGATCGGCGGGCTTCTTAAG
>JAGOCL010000388.1 GCA_017998755.1 Spirochaetota bacterium
TTACTCTTTTCGGCGAAAACAGAATACCCGAAGCTAATGAAAAATACAATAGCGATATATTGAAAGATAAAAAACTGGAACTACATATAATTGGACATTTACAAAGAAATAAAGCTGAAACTGCCGTTAAAATCGCCGATATGATACAATCAATCGATAAAATTGAGACTTTGGAAACCGTTGAGAAATATTGCTCTTTAATTAATAAAAAAATGGATTATTTATTGGAAATTAATACTTCCAATGAAAGCCAGAAAATGGGAGTATTTCCTGAGAATATTGATCAAATTGCCGACGATATTTTAAAAAGATCTTTTAAATTCTGTAATTTAAGAGGCGTTATGACCGTAGGACCATTAAGCGAAGATAAATCAGAAATTAGAAAATCTTTCAGAAATCTAAAAAATATCTATGAAAAATTAAATAAGTATTTTATAAAAAAAGATTTTGATATAATATCCATGGGGATGAGCGGAGACTATCCGATAGCCATAGAAGAAGGCGGCAATTTGATTCGAGTCGGAACGGGAATATTTGGAAAAAGATGACGAAAATTTTTAAAATTTTTATTACTATTTTCTTTTTATATAACGCCGTTTTTGCATTTTCTGATGAAAAGACGGCCTACTCTATTATATTTCAATCAATAAGTATAAACCTTGATAAAAACGAATATTCAAAAGAAGCCCCTCGTTTACAATATAAATTCAACGACCAATACGTTTCATTTAACGACAACTATATATCGAACAATAGCGAAAACTTTTTTGGCAATTATTATTTAACCCCCTCAAATATAGGATTAATGGAATTCAAAAAAAAAGAAAACGTCTTCAGAAGAATGGAGATACTTTTTTTTGGTTCGTTAACAATTGTCTCGTTTGCCGGATGGCTTTGCTTCTCGATATTTAACATAGTCATATATGGCGACGCATTTGGGATAATCAGAAAAGAACAGTTTTCACCTTTGTATCTCGGAAGCAGTATTATTTCTTTGTCTGTTTCTGTCAGCGATTTGCTTATTAACATAAAAAACAACAAAAAAATTGTGGAATTTTATTAATATGAAAAAAAAATACGCTTTTTTTATTAACGAATTCTTACAAGATAAAAGACTCGACGTCGCAATTACTGAAAAATTTTCTTTTATTACAAGATCTTCTTTAAAAAATAATATTACAGCGTTATCTGTTAATAAAAAAAATCAGAAGTTATCTTATAAATGCAGGCTAGGCGATGAAATATTTTTTGAATACGACGAGCCGCAAACGCTGGAAAACAGCGATATAAAACCGGAAAAGATTGATTTGAATATTATCTATCAAGATCAGAATTATTTAGTAATAAATAAACCTTACGGAATGGTAGTACATCCGGCAAAAGGCAATTTTTCCGGAACTCTGGTAAACGCGTTATTGGGATTAAATACCGATTTATCGGACGTTGATAAATTTCGCCCCGGAATAGTACATAGAATCGATAAAGAAACGTCCGGATTGATACTCATAGCAAAAAACAATAAATCGCACGTATATTTACAGGATTTATTTAAAAATCGAGAGATAACAAAAAAATACAAAGCCATAGTAAAGGGGTATTTTAAAGAACCTTCGATTCTTATACAAAACAACATTGGTCGCGATCCAAATAACCGGCTAAAGATGGCCGTCGTTGAAAACGGCGGAAAATATAGCGAAACTTTTGTAACGGTAATTTCAAGAAATAAAGATTTTTCCTATCTGGATATTGATTTATTGACCGGTAGAACGCACCAAATAAGAGTACATTTATCAGATATGGGGTATCCGATAATAGGAGATAAAATATATTCTAGAAAAAGTTCAAAATACAAAGATACCCCCTTATGCCTGGTATCGTATAGTCTATCGTTTTTTGATATTTTCTCAAATAAACAACTGGAATTCGCCATAGACGACCCAAAAGAAATGAAAATTATTTTGGATAATACTAATTAACTAATAAATCGTCATTTGATTTTATTTCACAAAAAATACAAGTTAAAACCAATTATTTGCAATAATTATTGACTTTTTTAAGAAAATTTTATAACTCTATAGGAAGGTTTTGTCTGAGAGGAATTCTTGAATTATCAATATAACAATAGATATAAGAAAAAAAATAGTCCCGTTATAATTTTTTCTTTGATAATCATATTAGTTCTTGTATCGTTATCTGTGTTTTTTTTATTTAGATACGTAAAAAAAAATAAAGACGTAATTACTAAAAAGAATGAAATTCAGAAGTACTATCAGAAATTATTTGAAGAAAAGAACTTTACATTAATTATCGAAAAAATTGAAAACGAATTAAAAGCCGATCCTTTTTCTGTAAAATATTTGATGTTTCGAGGATATTCGTTTTTTTTATTAGGAGAAGAAGAAAAAAACATACAAAAAAGAAATTCTTTTTTATATTCGTCGCTTATAGACTTACGCAAGGCTTTAGCGCTCGGCGTTTCTGCGAAAAATAAAGAGAACATCTTTTTAGCTATTGGTAAAATTTATTATTATTTAGGCGAAAATTACTATCGATTGAGCGTAGATTATTTAAGTAGAGCGCTGGAATCCGGTATGGTTAGAAAAGATTTATTCTATATATTGGGATTAGTTCACTCTAATATCGGATCGTACGATAAGTCGATTGAATATTTTAAAGAATCGTTAAAAATCGAAGAATCGGATTTTTTATTGCTGGCATTGGGTTTGACGTATTATAAATACAACGATAGCGATAATACTATAAAATATCTAAATAGAGTAATAAAAGTCTCAAATAATCCGAAAATTATTGAGAAAAGTTTTTTCTTATTGGGAGAAATTTATTTTAATCAAAATAAAATCTCAGAATCTTTAGATTGTTTTAACAAAGTTATCGATTTGAATGAAAATAACGCCTCGGCATATTTTTATCGAGGAGAGATTTTCTTAAAATACAATGAAAAAATTAAGGCTCGAGCGGAATGGAGAAAAGCTCTACTAATTGATCCAAGCCATATTAGAGCGTTAAAAAGAATATATTGAATTTATTATACGAGGGGAATTATGTCAAAATTTTCAGAAATGTTTTCATTAGATTTAGGAATTGATTTAGGTACGGCCAATACTTTAGTTTACGTCAGAGGAAGAGGCATAGTATTATCCGAACCGTCCGTCGTAGCGGTTGAAAGAGGCACAAAAAGAGTCATCGCAGTCGGGCAAGAAGCTAAAAGAATGTTGGGAAGAACTCCCGGCGACATCACTGC
>JAGOCL010000389.1 GCA_017998755.1 Spirochaetota bacterium
ATATGGGACGGAACGGGTAGCGTTGGAAATATTATGAACGACGGCGTTTATAAATCCAAATTAGAAGTCGTATTTAAAAACGGAACGATTTCTGAAGCGGAATCAGACCGTTTTTCTATAGACACGGTTGCGCCGCATTCAGATATTTCTCTTTCGTACGATATTTTTAGTCCTGATAATAACAATATCAAAGATTTTGTTATTATTTCTCAAAAAACAGACTTGGAGAAAACAAGGTGGAGCGGTTCGATTTCAGACTCTAATTCAAATATTATTAGGACTTACACTTGGAGTAGAGAATTTCCTGAAAATATAAAATGGGACGGAACTAATAACGAAGGGATAATCCAGAACGACGGCGATTACTTTTTTCACGTTACGGGAATAGATTTGGCCGGAAATAAATTTACTTCCGATCCCAAAAAGATTTCTATATATACCGCGATGAATCAATTATCTATAACTCCTCTAGAACTATCTTGCAGTCCAAACGGCGACGGTAAATACGACAACATGACTTTTTTATTTGATTATAATACTTTAACTGAAAATCCAGCAACCGATTGGAAATTAACTATATACGACGCGGCGGATAACGCAGTTTTTGATATAAACAATACCGATTCTCCGGTAAATTTTGAGTGGAATGGCAAAACAACCGACGGTACTAACGCTCCGGACGGAACTTATACCGCCGTATTAAGCGTAAATTTCTTTTACGGTACAACGTCGACCGCCAAATCCCAACCCTTTTATATTGATCTAACTCCGCCTGAGGTTGCGGTTGATAAAAATCTAAAAATATTCTCGCCTGACGGGGATGGAGACGCAGATACGATTACTTTTACTTTTTCTAAAGCGTTTGACAGATCAGGATTCAAATCATGGAAAATGCAAATAATTAATCCTATATCAGGATCAGAATTTATTAGTTTTGAAGGCGAAGGCTCGCCAAAATCAAAATCCATAGTTTGGAATGGTATAGGGAAAAAAGGAGCTCTTGTAGAGAGCGTTCAGGATTACCCGATTAAAGTTATATCGGAAGATATGCTTGGAAACGTTGGAGAAACGATAATCGATCCAGTATCGATAGATATTCTTGTTATAAAACTCGAAGACGGTAAATATAAAATAAGAATTAGTAATATAAATTTTAAACCGGAAAAAGCAGTTATGACCGACGATAAAAAAAATCTTGAAATACTTGATTTATTATCAAAAGCTCTAAAAAAATATTCGGGATACAAAATAACGATAGAAGGATACGCCAACGAATACAAAAAAGGTCTCGACGTAGAATGGGCTTATGAACTTTCGAAAAACCGAGCTATTTCAGTAAGGGATAAACTGGTTATGAAAGGTATAGAAAAAATCAGAATGGAAACTGTCGGTAAGGGCTTTGAAAATCCTATAATTCCTTTAAGGGATAAAATTACAGATGAAGAGAGAAAAGAAATGGCGATTAATAGAAGAGTAGAATTTTATCTTTCAAAATAATCAAAAAAAAAGCGGCGCTAAATAACGCCGCTTTTTTTTACCAAATTTTTTATGCGTAAGTATCGATATTTTTGCCAATTCCGGTAGAAATAGCGCTACTTAAACTCGGCATATTTGTAACAAGAGAAGAATTCATCTGAGATTTTACAACAGAGGCCTCCCGAATAAACCTGTTCATCAAAGAATTCATCTGCGCAACCCTATTATAAGTAGATATTGTTACGGCGTTCATAATTTTCTCCGAATTTAACTTTACTATTATAAATTTTCGGATATAATCTAAATTTGATTAGAATATTTTTTAGAATATAATATTTTATTCCGAAATTTATTGTATGAAATATAAACTTTTAGCTATCAATCTTTTGTTTATCGCCATTTTTACCATTTACGCTCAGGAAGATATTATTCCTTCAAGCGTTTCAAAAATTTCAGCAAATTTCGAAAGCGGTAAAGTTTTACTTGAATGGAAATTCCCGGTAGATTTAAATAAAAATATAATAATTTATAGACATACTTCTGAAATAAGCGATAAAGACGCGTTGGAAAAAGCGAGCCAAATAGCCCTGCTTACGAATTCAGAGGAATCTTATATCGATATTCCGGTCGAAGGAAGTTATTATTACGCTATTTTTTTACAAGATAAAGTCGGGGATAAAATTGATATTGTATTTAATAACTTTAGAAATTTTACCAATACGCCGGTAAAAGTAATTAAAGAAGAAATAGTTAAGATTTTAAGAGTTGAAGCAACCCCTTTTTCAACTTCGATCGTATTAAATTGGGAGTACGATGGATCTTTCAAATCTACAATAAAGAAAGTATCTATTTTTAGAAATATCAAACCAATTTTAAACGAAGAGGACAAAAGAAGTTCTATAAAAATAGCCTCGGTTGATTGTACTTTAAAAAAATATACGGATACTCCCCTATCAAACATAAATTACTATTACGGAGTTTTTATTGAAAACGAGAAAGATATCAGTTATGTTCCAAATGTTAACGTAACGATAGCTCCGGTTTTTGTTGAAAAAGAAAATAAAATCGATAATTCTACCTTTTCAGAATACTTTGTTCCGCTACCGCTTTTATCTTTAACAACCGATCCCAAAAATGGAGAAAACTTTACCGGACCCGGAGCTTTTAAAACGCCTTATAAAATAAAATATAATAAAGAAACGATTTCAGTTATAGAAAACGATAAACAAAAATTCTTAGACGTTTATAACAATTACAAAAAAAATGAACTTAATAGTTTCAAAAAAATACCAATTAATTTATTACCTAATGAAGATCTTTTTGAACCGGAAGAATTTAAAGTTGAATACCAAAGCGCTCTAAATTTCTTCAAATCAAATAATTATGCAGAATCGCTAAACATTTTTGAAAAACTTCTTACCGAAAAACTCGAAAGCGCTTTGAAAACTAGAGTATTGTATTATATTGGCGTTATAAAATATTTTCTCGGCGATTACAATATGTCTCTTCTTTATTTATTATCGCCTAACGATAGCTTTAAAAAAGAGGTCTCGCCGTATATAAACTCAATTTACTATATTCTTTTTCCGACTTTTGAAAGATGATTACGTCTCAAGTTTGTATTCTTTATTGTTTTTCATATATAATTTTTGATTTTTTATAGGAACTATTACGTCGGCGGGGCACTTTAACGCGGCTGATTTTAAATCAACTTTAGAATTATAATTTATTTTTGCAAGATTGTCGGTAACTATAATTCTATCAGAATCGGC
>JAGOCL010000390.1 GCA_017998755.1 Spirochaetota bacterium
AGATATAATTGCCAATGATATTAAGAATATTGGTAATTATTGATATTTTTACGGGAGTTTTTGTATCTCCCATAGATTTTAGCGCTCCTACAATCATATTACCGGGAATAACTAGTAAATATGAAAAGGATACGATTTTAAGATATTCGCCGGCAATTATTGATACGTTTTTCCATTTGCCAAGCGTTAAGACGTAATATACCAAATGCCCTCCAAAAAAGAAGTAAATAAGCGAGAAAAGCGCGCCTATAATAAAACCTAAAAAAATAATAGAACTAATGCATTTTTTTAGTTTATCAAACTCTTTGCCTCCGTAATATTGAGAAATCAGAATAGAGCCGCCTTGCCCGATCGCGGCGAAAAGCATGAAAAAAAACATTGACAATTGAGCCGAGTTGCCTACGGCAGAAATAACGTCTTCGCCTAATTGGCCTACCATAATTTGATCGACAAATCCCATTAATGTAAAAAAAATATTCTGGATTATTATAGGAAAAGAAAGATTAAAAATATCGCGGCTTACTCTGTTATTTATTAATCTCAAAAGCGATTTATTTTGGATGTTTTTGTTCAATTTTTAAGTTACTCCGATAATCGAGTTTATATTATTACTTAAATGAAATCAATAAATTTTATTATTAAAAAAAATTGACTTTCCAACGAAATATAATATAATGTCGTTAATATACGAGGTGAAATATGAGTTTTAAAAGAGCCGATTTGGATTTTGCAAACCTGGATTTTTCTTACAGAAAGGTTAACGCTAATTTTAGATATTATTATAGAAATGGGAAATGGGACGAAGGAACTTTATCGAATGAAGAATATTTTCCTTTGCATATTGCTGCGACTTCCGTTCATTACGGACAGGCAATTTTTGAAGGATTAAAAGTTTACGAAACAAAAAACGGAGATATCGTCGCTTTCAGGCCTGTTGAGAACCAAAAAAGAATGGTAAAATCGGCTGAAAAACTTTTTATGGCCAAAATTACGGAAAATATATTTTTAGAGGCGTTGGATAGGGTAGTTAACGCCAACAAAGAATTCGTTCCTCCGTACGGATCGGGAGCTTCTTTATACGTTCGACCTTTGTTGATAGGAATATCGCCTCATATAGGAGTTAAACCTTCCGAGGACTATATGTTTATGATGTTAGTTACTCCGGTCGGACCTTATTTTAAAGGCGGGTTCAAACCTGTGAAAATGCTAGTCGTTGAAGATTTAGATAGAGCGGCTCCGTTTGGTTTGGGCGACGTTAAGGCGGCGGGTAATTACGCGGCGGGATTGAGAGGCTATTTCAGAGCGAAAGAAAATAACTATACAGACGTTATATATTTAGACGCTAAAGAGAGGAAATATATAGACGAATCCGGGCCTGCGAATTTTATAGCTATAATGAAAGACGGTACTTATACTACGCCTCAATCGTCTTCAGTTTTACCGTCGATAACTAATATGTCGTTAAGAGCAATAGCTCAAGAAGATTTTGGATGGAAAGTCGAGCAGAGGTCAGTCGCTATAGACGAGGTAACTAATTTTTCCGAAGCCGGATGTTGCGGGACCGCCGCGGTTATCACTCCAGTTGGAGAAATAAGATACAAAGATAAAGATTATAAATTGTTTGATCAAGGCAGAACCGCCGGACCAAAGGTAACCCAACTTTACGAACGTCTTGTCAAAATACAACTAGGCGAGGTTGAGGATAAAAGAGGTTGGTTGAGAAAAATCGATATTAAATAATCACCAAGGCATATATCCGTCGGAGTTATTTAGTTTTTCCAAATCGTTGTCGTCGTCGAGCGCTTTGTTTTTGTTAGGATTTGAGATAAAGTTTTCGCCGACGACGAATATTTCGTAACTTATTTTTCTTGAGGAAGCAGGTTTGAACCATTTTGCTTCCTTGAAAGCGGATTTTATCTCTTTCATAATTTCTTTTTCGTCGCCGCCTTGGAATATTTTTGCTATAAAGTAACCGCCGCGTTTAAGATAGTCGTAAGCAAAATTCAACGATTTCCATACAAGTTCGGACGATCTAAAACAATCCGTTATTTTATCTCCTTCGGTATCAGGCGCCATATCGCTTATTATACCGTTGAATGGGGCGTATTCGGCTAATTGAGATCTTATTTCGTCGGAGTAAAAATCTCCTTTCAGAAATATTGCGCTCGGCATTGAAACTCGCATATCTTTATAATCTACCCCGACAATTTTGCCATTATCGCCGATAATTGAAGAGACGTATTGCGACCATGACCCCGGGGCAGAACCAAGATCGAGTATCGTTTGTCCGGGTTTAATTAGCTTGAATTTGGCATTAATTTCTTCAAGTTTGTATACGCTTCGAGCGACGTAGCCGTCTAGTTTGGCTTTATTTGCGTAAAAATCAGGCTTGCTGTAATCGTTCATTTTTTATCCATTAATCAATTTCGTATTGGAAATCGTCTAGTTCCTCATCATCCGATGAAAAAATGCGTTCAAAAGGGATTTTATCAAAATCTAACGCTATTGCAATATTTATTTTTACTTTTTTTAATGGAGACAGATCAAAACTTCCGTCGAGTTTGTGTTGTAAATAGACGTCCGTCGTAGTATTAAATTTCAAAAAGTTATATTTTTTGAAATTCCAGTTAAAATTAAATGATATTTTATGATTAAATACGTCGGTTAACGTCGCTTTATAATTATTATAGTAACTAATTTTAAGTTTAAAATTAGTTACGGAATAAGCAAATGATATCAAATTTAGATTTTGAAATACTAATTTAGTAGCGTTAAGATTTAGATTGAATTTTGAAGAGAAGATAAATTTATAATTTTTAATATTTAGCGTCATTCCGACGCTGTTATTAAAGTTGAAAGAAGCGAGTTTTCTCAAATCATCGGTCAATTTGATATTATCCGAAAAAATAAAGTCAAAACCGTAGTTTAACGATAAATATCGATTGAAAGTTTCATTAATTTTAAAATAAATAGCGTCGTTACTGCTATTCGGATATAAAAGGTCTTGAGATATTTTGAAATTACTATAGGACTTAATTCCAGTTATTATTAATGGTTTATCAATAGAGCTAAGGAATACGCTGATTGACAATATCGTAATGATAAATAATCTTTTCATAATTTTCTCCAATATCGCTGAGGTTAAAAATTTTTTATTCGACTTTATATTATAAATAACAACAAAAAGTTGATTTCGTTATACAAAAAAAAATATTATTCTTAGTTTTTGACA
>JAGOCL010000019.1 GCA_017998755.1 Spirochaetota bacterium
ATTAATAATAAAAGGAAAAAATATTTTTTTAACATACAGTTTCTCCGTTAAATTTTAAATTATTATAAAATTATTATTTTTTTTGTACAAAATGTCAATATAAATAAAAAAAAATATTTATAGAAAAAAATGAAAAAATAAAATATAATTCTTTTAATATTATCTTTTGGAGGATATGAAATGAATAGTAGTTTTGTACCGGAAAATTATTCAAAAAGTATAAAGAAATTAGCCGAGAAAAACGGCATAGAATACGACGTTATGCTTGAAAACTGGATAAAAAAGTACGAAGAATTTGATAATATAACAAATAATCACGGTATAGATCAAGAAACAGACTTGTTTGATAAAAATGAAAATAAACCGTTTATTGCGCTTACCATTAATGGATCGATAGTTATATCTTCCGCTTTAAATCAGAACCAGAAAAGAAACGTCAGGTATCAATCGATAAAAATTAGGACCGACGAGTCAAAAAACGTTCCGGAGTACTTTGAAGATAATTTGGCTCGCGCAGTAGAAATTAATAAAAAAATATTCTTTGAGAAGACCATCGAAACTTCAATAATAATAAGAATAAAAACGGCCGATAACATTATTTTGGACGATTTCGAGGAAAAAGCGGAACAACTTACCGCTGAATTTACAAAGGTCTTTGAATTAATAGACGAAGAAACTATTACAAAGCGTTTGGAAGAGTAAAATATTTCAAGTTTTCTTGAATAATTAACATATAAAATTTATAATACTTTGATTTTTCTAGACGCAGAGGTGTTATGTCTCAAAAGAATGAAATATTATTTGAAAAGAGGGAATCGATTGGAATAATTATATTGAACAACCCTCCTCATAATTATCTTTACGATCCTGAATTTTTGGATATAAAGTCGGTCGTTAAATGGATAACTGACAACAAATTGAAAGGATTGATATTAACCGGAGTCGGTAGAAATTTCTCAGCGGGGGCCGATTTAAAAACTCTATTTGAACAAGCCTCCGACATTAAACAAATAGAAAAAAAAATATCTAAAGGTAAAAAAGTTTTATCATTTCTTGAAAATATCAATATTCCGACCGTAGCGGCGATTAACGGAATTTGTTTCGGCGGAGGGTTGGAAATCGCCTTGTCCTGCCACATACGCGTAAGTTCTGATAATTCGTTATTTGCTTTTCCCGAATCAAACTACAGTCTAATACCTGGACTTGGAGGGTTATTAAAATTATACGGCATTTGCGGAGTTAAGAAAACTTTAGAAATAGCTTTATCAGGGAATACTTTCGACGCCTCTAACGCATTATCAAATAAAATAATAGATATTATTGTTCCAAAAAATGAGCTGATTGACTATAGCGTTGATTATCTCAAAAAATTAACTGCAAACAGAGATTTGGAGGTAATAAATTCTATAGTAGTATCACTAAACAATGCAAAGCGGCTGGATATAGAAACTGGAATGAAAGAAGAGACTAAGCTGTTTTGTAAATTAGCTTATATCGAAGCGAAAAAAAAAGATGTTAAATAATTTTAAAAAATTTGATTATTATATAGAAAAGGAAATTTTTAACTTAATTTTGAATGATCCTCCAAATAACGCTATGAATTCTCAATTTTTTAGAGAATTAAAATATATTAACGAAAATATTATTGAGCAAAAAAAAATAATCGGTATAATTATTTACGGAAAAGGGAGGCATTTTTCTGCGGGCGCGGATATTGATGAGTTATTATCTGATATAAAAGGAGAAACCGAGTTCGAGCAAAACGAGATAAAGAAATACCCTGATTTTTTATTCGAGAATAATAGAACTTTTTTATTCTTTAAAAAACTGGATATTCCTATTATCGCCGCTATACAAGGGGTATGCATTGGATCGGCTTTGGAATTTGCTCTTTTTTGCGATTATAGGATTTGTACTAATAACGCCCTTTTTGGACTACCCGAATCGACGTATAATTTATTTCCGGGATGCGGGGGCATAACGAATTTATATAACATAGTTGGTTTTCATAAGGCTTTGGATATTATTTTGACCGGTAAAAGTTTGAATGCGCAAGAAGCGTTAGAATTAAAAATAATTCATAAAATTGTAGATAAAAAAAACTTAATAAAAACCGCGACAGAAAAAATATTTGAAATTAACGATAAAATTTACAAATTATACGATTCTTAGGAGAAAGCGTGGATAGTTTTATTAAAATTGCCGGAACGGGTAGCTATTTACCGGGGAAACCGGTAGAATTCTCTAAAATAAACGATATTCTTGGAAGAATAACAGACGCGCCGGTAAAAATCCAGAAATGGCTCGATAGAATAGAAACGCTAATGAGCGAAATGCTTGACATAGATTATTACCATTACGCTCTAGACCCCGTTACAAAAGAATACTCGGACGATAATATAACAATGTCCGTCAAAGCGGCTCAAAGCGCTCTGGTAATGTCTAATATGAGAGCCGACGAAATTGAACTGATTACATACGGCAGCGCTCATCAAGATCAGATGCCGACCGCTTCGGTAAGAATACAGGAAGCTCTTGGAATAGAACAGTGCGGAGAGCTTTCCATACATTCAAACTGTACGTCGGCGTATAAAGCGCTTTTACTCGCCGGCGATCTTATAAATAATGGGAGATATAACAACGCTTTAGTTTTGTCGTCAAGTATTTCTTCCTCCGAGTTAAGGGCGGATTATTATAACCAAAAATTGATAAAAAAAGAGGACGTGTTTCTCCGATGGTTTCTTTGCGACGGAGCCGGCGCGCTAATATTAAAAAAAGTTGATAAAAAAGACGAGGGATTGTATCTTGAAAATTGTTATATGGAGTCGGTCGGCGGTAAGAAACCTTCCGTTATGAATAACAAACGCCCCGCCTACTGGATGAATCCGAAAGAGGAATACGAAAAGGGTTTTCACCATCTTTCGCAAATGTTTCAAGAACAACTACGGGCGTATTTTCACGACGAGGACGGCACGGTATTTTATAAGGGCTTGAAAAGAATGATAGAGAAATACAAAATTGATCTTACCAAATTGAAATATTTTCAAGTAAATCTTCCTTCTAAACATATATCCGATCTTGTTATGGAGGAGTGCGAATCCTTGGGAATAAACCGTTCTACTCTCTATACAAAGATGTCGAAATATGGGTACTCGGGACCTCCGGCGGTCTTTATAACTCTGGATAAAATATTAAGAGAAGAAAAACTTGAAAACGAAGACCTTATAATGAGCTTTGTAACGGAAGTGAGCAAATTTATGCAAGCCGGATTTAATATGAAGTATTTTTCTTCAAAGGGATCTCGGGCTTAAGCCCTCGACCCATTTGGAAAAGGAATAATATTATGGAGAATATTTTATGAAAAAAATGCAAATAACGATTTTGGTTATTTCTGTTATTTTATTAGTCGTTGGTATAATTTGGGGGGATCTGGGAAATAGTATATATCAAAAAGCGATAAAATTATGTCTGGAATGTATAGGAATCGGATAATGAAAAAGATTATATACCAATTTATTAAAATAAAAACCTATATACAACTCTTTTTTCTTATCGCCCTTAATTCGGATATAGCGGTATTTATCAAGTCAATTATGACAAAAAAAGCGGCGATCAGTCAATCCGGCTTGAAAAAATTCTGCATACCGGCGCTTAATTGTTACTCGTGCCCTTCCGCCGTTAGTTCTTGTCCTATCGGCGCTCTCCAATTTTGGTTAAACGACGTATCGATGAAGTTCGCGCTTGGCGAAAAGATTAACCTTGCCGGACTATATATCGTCGGTTTTTTAAGTTTATTCGGCGGAGTCGGCGGTCGGATCGCCTGCGGTTGGATATGTCCGTTCGGATTTATTCAGGACTTGATTAGCAAAATATTTAAAAGAAACATAAGGCTTCCAAAATTCTCAAAATATATCAAATATATTACTCTAGCTCTTTTCGTAATAATTCTTCCAACATTCGCTTTTGATATAGCTTTATTAAGCCCATGGTTTTGCAAATATATATGCCCGTCCGGAACTTTATTGGCGGGAATTCCTCTTCTCGCTATCGACGCTAATCTGAGGGAAACGGTAAGTTATATTTCGATAATAAAATTTACGATTTTGGGAATATTTATTATACTTTTTTTTATTTCAAAAAGAAGTTTTTGCAAAACTTTGTGCCCATTGGGGGCTTTTTGGGGACTATTCAACAAAATAAGCGTCATTAAATTGAATCTTGACAAAAGCCGATGTATTGATTGTAAAAAGTGCGAAAAAGTATGCCCGATGAACATAGAAGTAACAAAGAATCAAAACTCTCTTGAGTGTATCAGATGCCTTGAGTGCGTCACAGTTTGCCCGACAAAGTGTCTGGAGGTAAAAATATCGGGCGATAATAAAAGGTTTGTATCTACGGATTAAGGGACTTTTGCATGCTATTTTGGATTTAAATAGTTTTTTTGAGGGGTAGCGGTCGTCCCGACTGCTACCCCTCGGTAAAAATTATTTTGGAGGTATTTTATTAATGAAAAAGAATTTAATTGTTTTAGTAATTTTTGTATCGGTATTTTTATCGCTAATTAGCTGTAAAAAAGATACGGCGCCAAACGGAGCGGTTTACGACTTAGTCGATTTGACCGGATCAAACGTCGAGGAGTATATATCGGGTAAAGAATTCGATTTGATGATTCTCAATTATTGGGCTACTTACTGCTCTCCATGTAAAGAGGAGATGAGGGATTTCGCCGAACTTTACGACGAGTATAAAGATAAGGGACTTCTGATCGTCGGAGCGTCTTTGGATAGTTTGTCCGAGTTAAAACTTATGAAAAAGATATGCGATTTTCTAAAAGTCAACTACCCTATCGTTTACGGATTAAGCTCGAATTTCCGAAATATTGAGATCGGCTCTCTTCCGAAAACTTTTATTCTCGACAAAAATCTAAACATTTTACAAGAAATCGACGGAAAAAGGGATTACAACTACTTCAAAGAAATAATAGATAAAAACTTGTCCAATAACGGCTCGACTTCCGCTAACGAAATTCCTGAAAATATTAAAACTATCGAGAAAAAATACTACTCCGTCGAATATTATTCTGTTAAAAAAGATAATACTTACGATATATTTTTCTCTCTAATACCTAAAAGCGGATTTTATCTCAACGGCGAAGGATACCCGACGCTCGATATAGAATTCGAACTCTCCGACGGCTATAAACTTTCGTTCAATTCAATGAAACTAAAGGGCGTTAAACAAAGCGACGGAAATAAAAACAAAGTTGCGATAGAATTTACAAATCCCGATATTAATAAATTTTTGTCCTCGACTATAACTGCGATCGCCTGTTCCGATAGTCAATGTATAAAAACGGTAGAAACAGTGGATTTTGAGTTGGAATAAAGATAGAGGGTAAATAAAAAAAGCGGGGAGCAATTCCCCGCTTTTTTTGTTAGAATAATGTATAACTTGTAGAACAATCTAAATCTGACGTCGTTGTCCAATCGGTAGCATTCCAGTCTTCAGCCGGATTATTTATCGTATCTTGAGCATTATCTGTTGCCGTACCTCCGGTTGACCATATTTCTACCCATATTTGAGAAGGAGACCCAATAGAAGTTCTTGATATCTTCCATTCGATAATAGACGTAGTTCCCGTAGTTAACGCCGCCGCATTGATATTAGAAGAAGTAGACCACGCGCTTCCGTTCCACGAATAGAAGTTGGTTTTAGTATTACCGTATGTTTCATTAACCCAAGTATAAACTGCGTATTCCGGTCTGTGTGGATTATTAGCGGTAACTTTTCTACCCCAAGCGTCTACAGTAGCTCCAGAATCGTTGGTATTGTTTGTATCGATATACAAAGCATACTTGCCCCAATTATTAGTTCCAGAAATATCTCCATCAATAGTAAAAGCTACATAGAAATAGTCAGAATCTGAATAAAGATATAAATCTTTTAAATCCATAACATCATTACCATTGCCATCGCTAGCGCTATCTGATGCTTTAGCAGATCCATATAAAGTATCGATCGAGCCGTCAATTGTAGCGGCTATATTATATACTCCCGATGTAATATCAGAATCTGTCATACCTGCTTTATAAGCATACGCTTTAAGCGTTTTTGTATCAGATATCGATACGGAAGTTCCGGTTTGAGCCGTTCCGGAAGAAGAAGGATCAGTTCCGTCGGTTGTATATTTGATCGTAACGCCCGGAGTCGTACAGTTTATTGTAACGCTTTGAGTTGAAGTATAAGTTCCCGCGGCGGGACTAAAAGTCGGCGCAGATACCTTCCCTTTCAGATACGTTTGATCGCTTGGAGCTGTCGTCGTAGTTAAATCAAACTGCATATATTGAATAGGATTTGGATCGGTTCCATCGACGGCCGCAGAAGATGGCGCGAAACCGTAAGACCATTCTGTAGCAGATCTTTTAACAAAGTGAATAAGAATATTGACTTTATCGGAAGTTACCACGCTTCTTGGAATACGCATTTCGATGGTTTTGTCTGTTGAATATCTAAATAAACTGGTTTCCTGTATTAAAGATAACGGATTTGCTCCGCCCATAGTTCCCCATGTCCATGAAGTTCCGCTTCCGGAGGCGCTATTACAATTTAACCAATCGGAAGCCCAATTTAACGCGTAGTGAGCCGTAAAAGGTATTGTAAATTGTTGAGCATTATATGTAATTCCGGTAGTAGTTCCTCCAGATTCGCCGTCCATACCTATATAAGCTACTAACAATTTATCCGCAACATAAGCAATTACATCGTCTCCTTTATATCCTATATAAATATAATCGGCGTCCCAAGTAACGTATGATGTATAACCGGCGGAGGAAGTAGCGAAATCTTCAGAAGCGTACCATTCGGTAGTAGTATTTATCGTTCCATCGAGCGTTATTGTGTTTGAATATCCCGATACGTCTTGTCTCGTTACGACAATTGTATATACTTCCGTTATCGAACTATCGTCGGTAACTTCGCAAGTTAGCGTAAAAGTATTAGCTCCAACGTCTAAGGAGCGCGAGTCGGAAACGTTTCCCGATATAACGTCTGTAGTACCGTCCGTTGTTCTGTATAGTTTAATAATCGAATCGGTCGCGAAAGTCGTGGTCGGAGTAAAAGTTATTGACGTAACGTCGTTCGCAACCGTCGCCGTATATGAATCAGTAGTTCTCGAAAAAGTAGGACTAAGCGTTCCGCTCGATATAGTCAAACTATCAAGCCCTGCGTAAGGCGACTTTTCGGTAACTTTGGTAGTAGGATCGATCCAGAATTTTTTAGGACCGGTTCCTGAAATAAAAGTCGGACTCGTACAATCGACAAATATATTGCCGGTCGCAGTAGTTTCTGTAAACCAATCCGTTCCGTTAACCGCGGCGTATATTTGATTTTCAACGCTACCTTCCCAGAATTTAAACGTAAAGTAAATAGTTCCGTTCGGATCGCTTACCGTCGTAGTTAGTTTCGCCCATTGGCTAGGATCGTCCCAAGCTAGAGCGTCGTTTACTTTTGTAAAGGCGTCTGAATTTGTTACGTTCGTTCCGTTACCGTTATATGTTATAACCGGTTGAGCGTTATTAGCCCATGTTGGGACTTTGATGTAGAAATTGAATTTAGGTCCGGCGACTCCTTTCTCCCATATTGCGAAATTTGTTCCGAAATATATAGGAGAATTCCCAATATAACCTTCGTCCGTCGGACTCCAGCTGTCTCCGCCAATTTTAACAATTATCTCTTTACCGCCAGATCCTGTAATCTTAGCCGCATAATTGGTAGTCGTAGCCGCTTTGTTGGTTATGGAAGCGTCGTATCTTATACCGATCCTTTTTCGAAGAGCGATAAGATACTCTATATGTTGTTTCAAAGTCTTACTCGTTCCGGAAACGGTAGTCGAATTAAAATAATGCTGATACGCAACAGACGGATACCCCGGATGAGTCAGTATATATGTATAAGCTAAAGGAACGTCGTCGGCGTCAAGCTCCCAGTGTCTTTGCGAACTGCCAGTATCGTGATTATCGACAAACGTTACCGCGTCGGCGGGATTTGTTGCAAAAATATTAGAACCATGCGCTAGTAGCGCCATGTTCCAGTAAGTATCGGTTTTATCTTCCGAAGGAGCCGCGAAATATCCGAAAGCGTAGTTAAGATTGCCTTTCAGAACGAAGTCGAATACTCTCGATCTCATGCCGCCTGTATTGGTAGCGCTAACCCAGCCGTTAAGAGCGTTCGCCCATACGGTCGTGTCAAATCCGGCTGTTGGCCAGTATTCTCCCACAGAAAAAGCGGCGCTTGTATTGGTATTGTATTGACCGACGTAATCTCCGTTAAACCCTTTAACGTAGTCGTATCGCCAACCGACAAAGCCGGCGTCTTTTAGTACGCTATTCATCCAAGTTTCTATACCCTTCTGGACGTTGGCGCCGGAATGATCAAGGTCTCGCGCTGCGGAATAGTTTTCGCCCGTATCGGCTACGCCTTTTGGACCCGTCCAACCGTACATATCAGAGTTGACGTCGGTAAAGCCCTCGTCGCCCGATGTTATCGAAGCGTAGTCCTCTTCCCATCTAGGATTCTCAAAGTCGCCCCAACCGCTCGTTCCTCCTCTATGATTAACGACTATATCGGCTATGGCTTTGGTATCGGGCGATAAATCGGTTATCAATTGTTTCAACTCCGTAGCCGAACCGTAATAAGAATTGAGATCGTTAAGCGCAGTCGGTATATACCCCTGTTTGGAGAAACTCGGCGTAGAACTCGGCGGCGGTAGCCAGATATATTCAAAATTGGCTTTAATATCCGCTTTATTTCCGCTAACCGTAGTATACCAGTTTTTACTATCGCTTGCGCTGTCCCAATGGAAGCCCTGAAGCATTACTCCGTAAGGATCTTCAGTATATGTCCCGTTACCTTTTTTTGTATAAGTAGCGGAAACGGTATCGGACGGAGTAAGTCCCGTTTTAAACGCTTTTACTTTTATCGTATCGGTCGCGTTAATCGTAACGCCTGTCGAAGGAAATTCCGTATCGCCCGTCGTAGGATCTGAATCGTCTAGCGTATAGTATATGGTATCGCCTGTTGTGTCTGTAAAGGCAAATATAGTTACTTCGTTCCAGAAATTCGAACTATCGAGAGATAATACCGGCTTTTCTACCTTGGAAGTATTAGAGTAAACCGCGGTTGCCGTATTAGAAGACCTCATACCAGAATAAAACGCTTTCGCTTTAAATGTCGTCGTAGCGTCGATAATAATATCGCTACCAAAAGGCGAACTTGTCTCCGTCGGTTCGGTTCCATCGAGAGTATATCTGATAGTTGCTCCGGAAGTCGCGCATGTCGCGGTAATTGTAAACGTTACGCTAAAGCCCTGGGTCGGTTTAATAACCGGAGTTTCTACTACCGAAGCTTTTTTAAATACCGCGATAGACCATGCGTTAACTCCGTAAGTTCCTGAGATAACCGCGCCGTCTTCTACGTCCCAGTAGTTATTATCCGATTCAGCCCATGAGGCGGTATCTACTATCCTTACCCATGAATATCCCGAATCCAAAGTCGGTAATGTAAAATTAACCGTTTCAGTCCACATATTTGAACAAATCAGGAAATCGCCTCGCCATATTCTTATCGCTCGAGCTCCCGACGATAGAGTACCGCCTGTTTCG
Source organism: Spirochaetota bacterium (assembly GCA_017998755.1). Taxonomy (GTDB): domain Bacteria; phylum Spirochaetota; class GWE2-31-10; order GWE2-31-10; family MWDO01; genus MWDO01. The sequence goes on from JAGOCL010000019.1 coordinate 9,660, forward strand.
TTAGCATATCCAATACCCTCGTCATAATTATTTGCGTGAAGCGCAGAAGTATCTCGTCTTAATTTCATAAGATTTGTAGAGAACAGGAATATATTATTTGAATTATCAAGCTTTCCGTCGGTTCCGATATTATTGTGATACCCCGACGAGCTTTCGGTCGATTCGCTATGAGGAGCGTCGCTATCGATCATATTATAGTTATTCCAAGTCATAATGCTATCGATATTATAAGGATTGTTATTTCCATTTTGAGTTCTAGCAAGCTCGTCGCCGTATACGACCATCGGAGTCCCTCGGCTAAACATCTGGAAAGTCCAGAAGTTTCTTAACCTTTGTCTTCTTAACGTTTGATCTCCGTTAGAATCCCAACTAAGGTTGCTATCCCCTCCTCCGTCGGAAGGGCCGAATGGCCATGTTAAAGTAGAGTTCATTTTGCTATTATAGCTTACAAGGTCGGTCAATGTAAATCCGTCGTGAGCTACCAAAAAGTTTATTGACTTATGCGGTCCGCCTTGATCGTTAAAGTGATTCCAATCGCCGTAAAATGCGTCCTGAACGCTTACTCCATCGTATCCCTTGGCGTTGCCAGCCATATATTTTCTAACGCAGTCTCTGTATCTTCCGTTCCATTCTCCCCAACCGTTTGGGAACATACCAACGGGATATCCCCACATATCCCACGCTTCGGCGATCATCCATGCGCTTTTGTTAGTAGCTAAAGTAGCCATAGCGGTTAAAGTCGGATGATCGGTATAGAAAGCTTTTACCCTATCCCAATAAGTATCGGACGGTTCCCATGCGTGATCGTCCGGTTTTCTGCCTATTACCGCGGCAAGATCAAATCTATAGCCGCTTATACCCATCGTATCTATCCAGTAAGTTAGAGAGTCTAATATTAAGTTATGATTAACGTTTTTTGAAAAATTAAGTTGATTGCCGCAACCGGTAGCTCCATCGACAAGCCAGTTTTTTCCCGTTCCTCCCGGAACAAGATGATAATACTCGGCGCAGTCGAGTCCCCCCATCGAGACAAAGCCGGTAACATTCATGTCGCCCCAGTTGCCTCCCTCTCCTGTGTGGTTAAATACAACGTCCAAGAATATCTTGATGCCTTCGGCATTTAGCGCTTGAACCATATCTTGGAATTCCGCAGTCGGTCCGCCTGCAGATTTATCCGACGAGTATCTTCTATCCGGAGCAAAAAATCCGTAAGTCATATATCCCCAGAAGTTCTTAGCGCCTCCCAAAGTCGGTTGACTGCCGTCGAAAGGAAGCATATCGTTTTCAGTTTCATGTACCGGTAACAATTCTATCGTATTAATACCTATCGCTTTTAGATATTTCGCCAAATATGCGACGCCTTTATAAGTCCCCCTGTATTGAGAAGGAACGTCAACGACGGTAGAAAAACCCTCGATACCATCTAATATATCTGTAAGATTTGAAGTCGAGCTATGAGCCGTTATCCCTCTAACATGCGCTTCGTATATTACCGACGCTTCCTGAGCAAAAGTCGGTTTATTAAAAGTATCGCCGGTTGGTTTTAAAATAATACCTTTTGGAACCCATCTGCCGGTATCGACGTTCCTTCTATCGATAGATACTCCGCCCGTAGTAGTAGGTCCGGAATATGTATGAGTAGAGTTATTATTTGTACCGCTAGTGCCGTACATTCCTCCGTTCTCTCCCGCCGCCGCCATAGCCGGAAACTCTTTGTCGTGAGATATTTCTCTAGTATATGGATCGAATACAACCTTGTTAGGATTGAATCTCCCGTTATCGTCCACGTCGGATACAAAACCTTCTGCGCTGTTTCCTCTAGTCCATGAAGAGTTAAAAGTCCAGTTTGATCCCCAAACTCTATATGCGTAGTAAGTTTTTTCGGGAACCGCCGTTATTTTTGCTCTCCATATATTATCCGAGCCCTTTTCCATCCAATAGTCGTATCGAGCGTCCGTTCCATACGCTTTGTTAGTGTTAGTCGAGCTTGTTTCCGTTTCATATATTTCAAGTAATACTTTAGTCGCATTCTTGGAATAAACGGCAAAAGTAACGTCCGTTCCGACGAAATGAGAGCCCAAAGCCCACGATTGAGTGGACCAGCCAAAACCGGCCTCTCCGCCATTTAGATCTATCGGACTAAAAGCTCCCGAAGAAGGATGGTTTTCGCCGATTGTCGAGCTTATTATCTTTGTATAAGTTTTAGTTACGACATCGGAGGGTATATAATTTGTCTTATAAGCTCTTGCTTTAAAAGTAGTATCGGTATTTATATTTATCTGCCCGCTATATAAGTCGTCGGAAGCGTCGGGATCGGTTCCGTCCGTCGTATAATAAATGGAGGCGCCGGTAGTAGAAATGTCGATAGTAACGTCCAGAGAAGTAGCAAAAGTCGTATTAACGGGTAAGAAATAAGGATCGGCTACCAAAAGATCTATCGAACCAAAATTGTAAGGCGTTCCGCTTTGTATTGTTACGGCTCCGCTTCTATATACAACGCCGCCGTCTAAACTGATAATCAACTCCCAGTTCCCCGGTTTTATACCGGTTATCGTATTTTCTCCGGTAGTTAAGGTCGTTAATTTGCCGGACGCCGGATCGTTAACCTGAGCGGTAAATCCGGTAAAAACGGTAATTCCGTTTATGCTGAAAACGGCAGACGCCGGCGTTATCTTATATGAAGCGTCGTTTGCCGATTTTAAAGTCCAATTGGCTACGTCTTCCGCTAAGTTTTTTGAATTAAATAAAGAAGGATGATCTACCGTCGTTCCGGTTATAATCGAGCTTATCGCGTCTCTGGTAGCGTCTGACATCGAGCCGATGTTGTAATCGTGAGTATATAATAATTCGTAAAACGTTTCGCCTAAGGGAGTAGAACTCCATCTTATATCGACTGTATTATCGCCCGATACTATATCCTTAATACCCCTCATAACTATACCGGTCATATCGCCCGAGTCTGTTCTTGCCTGAACCGATATTACTCGATTTTTACCTACCGGGATATTCTCTATTCTTATCTCGCCCGCTCCGCTAACTACCGCGGCGCTCTCGGCTATATCGTTCATACCCCATCCGGATACCGTAACCATAGCCGTTTTGATGTCTGATATAACGATAGACCTTGTCGGATCAATATTCGTCGGTTTATCGTTATCGATATTTTTAATTACGAGGGAGCCATATTTTACATCCGAAGTAGTATTTCCCTTGCTATTGCCGGTATTATTGAATATTCCGGACTGAACGCATCCTAACATGGCGATAATTATCAATAATATGAATAAAAATTTTTTCATTCATTTCCCCCTTAATTAAAATCAAAGTCTGTCGTTAAGTCTCCCGGCGGTATAATCTCCACTGCGGAGCTTAAAACAGGAAAACCAATATTTGGACTTACCCCGGTTTTTGGAGTAACCTCAAATTTTATAAACTTACCTACGTCGCCGGATTGAACGCTATAATTTTTTGTCGTAGCTCCCGAAATATCGGAATATGTTCCGTCCGAAGTTGTAGAAATCAGCCACTGATACAAAGAGCCCGATTCCGAATCGTCGTTTGGATCGCTAAAAGTATATACTCCCGTAAGAATTTGACCAACGACAGGTTCTCCGGATATAGACGCGTCGCTTGCCGACGGCGGTTCAAGAACGCAAGTTATTTGATACTCAGTGGAATATGGCGAAGATCCGAAATCGTTAAATGCTTTCACTCTATAATAGTAATCTACGCTTACGTCGACCGTTAGATCTTCAAAAGTTTCCGCGCCGGCGTTCAGAGTTTCGATAACTTCATAAGTTCCGCCCGAACCGGTTTTTCTCTCGACTACAAATCCCGTTTCTATAAAGGTATTGTCAACCCAATACAAAACTACTTTGTTATTTTTATCGCCCGTTACGTCTATTCCAACTTCGTCTGCCGATAAATCTCCGGGAGCTAATGCCGGCGGTTTATTAAAATCGTCGGCGGTAAGAGTTATTATCGCGTCTGTTGTAAGAAAATCGTAAATATGAACGCTCTCGATAACGGACGCAGAAACTGCGGTCCCCTTTAAGAATTTAAATATAAAAGTATGAATCCCGGAACTTATCGAAGTATTTTTATAATTCAAAACGCTTCCGGTATATGAATAAGATGAAGCGGAGCCATCGTCGATTTTTAAAGAAACTCCGTCTATCCCGGTAGAATCGGGCCAATCGATGGTTAGATCAAAAGTACCCGTCCCCGATTTTAGATAGACGACGTCCACCGTCAGATCGACAGTCTGATCTTTTATTACCGTTGTAGAAGCGTTTCCGCTTGCTATTATATTTCCGCCGGGACCGTCTTTCCCTTTTACCGTTATAGTCCACTCGCCGACAGCCAAATCTGTCAGTAATTCTGCGTCGGATGTAACGGTTATCGGGGTAAACGCTTCAGGACCTGTCGCGGATATTTCATATTCTGCAGGCGTTATAAAATCAGGGTATAAAGTCCTGTAACCGGAGTTCGGAGCCGGTATTAATAATAGAATTTTACCTACGTCCTTCCTTATAATATTGTTTTGAGACGAGTCGGTCTGATTATTTGGTTGCTGAGAGCAACCAAATATCATCCATATCGCAATCGTAGTAGAAAAGATCAAAGTAAATAAAATCTTCCGTTTAATATTTTTCATATTAAAACTCCCGTATAATTAGTTTTGTACCTCAAATTTTATATACGCAGAATATTCTAAACTATCCTTCGTAACTATAACGTCAAGTCTGTGTAGTCCCGGATCCATATTTCCGGAAGAAGTATTTATATCGATATTATTTGCCGTTTCTCCCGGTATAACGTTTCCGTCCATGTACCATCTCCAAGCCGTCGCGCCAGTTATATCGGCGGTAACGTCGAGTATCTCTCCCTGCGAAAGAGTTAGATCTCCGGTTCCATCCCATATTACGTCGAATGTAGAAGGAGTTATTAGATTTATAGTTAGACTTATTGCGCCAAAGTCTTGTATCCATTTTGCAAAAAGAGTTATATTTCCCGTTATCGTAAAAGTTCCCGTTCCTGTAGGATAGGTCATCCCAGTTCCGTCGGCTTTTGTATTCCATCCGCCAAAAATATATCCCGTTTTTACGAGATTACCGTAATTTGTAAGAACTGTAACAGTATCGTTATTTTCATAATTAGTAGAATCTATAGGAGCCGCGCCGCCGGTATTTTCATTACCATCGTAACTTACTATATAGTAAACGACCGCTATGGTCGTCGTTATTGAACCGATTGTCGTTATTGAACCGATTGTCGTTGTTGAACCGATTGTCGTCGTTGAACCGATTGACGTCGTTGAACCGATTGTCGTCGTTGAACCGATTGACGTCGTTGAACCGATTGCCGTCGTTGAACCGATTGTCGTCGTTGAAACGATTGACGTCGTT
>JAGOCL010000391.1 GCA_017998755.1 Spirochaetota bacterium
TTATAGTAAAAAACTCTTTACCGTCAAAAAGCCGCGTTCCTCTACCGATTATCTGTTTAAACTCAATCATAGAATTTATTGTTCTCATTAGTACAATATTTCTGATATTTCTGGCGTCAACGCCTGTTGAAAGCTTTTGAGACGTCGTTAAAATTGTCGGAATTGTCTTTTCATTATCCTGAAACTGTCTAAGAAACTGTTCTCCGATAGCCCCGTCGTTAGCGGTTACTCGAACGCAATAATTTGGATTTGAATTTTTTTTATATTGATTTATAAGGTCTCTTATTGCCGCCGCATGATCCTGATTTGCGCAGAATACGATTGATTTTTCGTTCTGATTTATTTCATTTAATAATATTTTAACTCTTTTCGCTTCTCTCTCCTTTATTTCAATTATTCTGTTAAAGTCCGGCTCTTCATAAAGTTTACCCTCTTCAACCTCACCCTCTATAATAGTATCGTCTGAAGTATAAGTATAATTATCTATGGTAGTCTGTATTCTCTTGACCTTAAACGGAGTTAAAAAACCGTCGTTGATTCCATCCCTTAAAGTATAAATAAAAACCGGTTCGCCAAAATATCGATATGTAGTATAATTATCTTTTACTTTCGGGGTTGCAGTCAATCCAAGCTGAACGGCGGGAGAAAAATATTCGAGTATTTCTCTCCAATTACTCTCGTCGTTTGCGCCTCCTCGATGACACTCGTCGATAATTATTAAATCAAAAAAGTCTTTGGGGTATTCGCCAAAATTCGGAGTATTATCCTTACCTGTCATAAAAGTCTGAAAAATAGTAAAAAATATACTGCCGTTTGTCGGAACCCTCCCCTTTTTACTTATCTCTTTCGGATTTATTCTTAAAAGAGCATCTTCCGGGAAAGCCGAAAAATCATTAAATGCCTGATTTGCAAGAATATTTCTATCGGCAAGAAAAAGGATTCGTGGTCTTCTTGTCCCGTCCCTTTTAATATTCCATCTTGTATAAAAAAGTTTCCATGAAATCATAAATGCAATGGTTGTTTTACCTGTTCCTGTTGCTAATGTTAAAAGTATCTTTGATTTATTATTTGCAATAGCTTCCAATACTTTATTAACTGCAATCTCCTGATAAAATCTTGTTTTCTTTGTTCCGCCGATTTCTTCAAAAGAAATATTGTTAAATTTATCCTGCCATTCATTCTGTTCCTGAAAAACATTATTCCATAATTCTTCAGGCGCAGGAAAACAGGAAATAATCCCTTCTTTACCTGTCTTCATATTTATCTGATAAATTTCTTTTCCGTTTGTAGAATAAGCGTAATCCAGATGAAGTTTTTCTGCATAATTTTTCGCTTGAGTTACTCCCTCGCTTACTTCAAAATTTTCACTTTTTGCCTCAATAACAGCTAACTTTCTGTTTTTGTATACAAGAATATAATCTGCTTTCAGAGGTTTTGCTCTTCCTCCTGTCTGTATTTTACCGGCAGTAAAAACATATTCCCTTAAAACCTTTGAATTACTGACAATCCCCCACCCTGCCTCTTTTAACTTCGGGTCAATCAATTCTGCTCTTGTTTCAGATTCATTCATGCTTTATCTCCGTCTTTTTTAGAATAATATTTCTGTTTAGGACTGCTTGGTTTATCAGGAATTGATAAAAATAACAGTCCTTTATTAATTAAAGGATTTAAAACATCAGTTCTGAAATGTTCTCTGTGTGTCAATCCTAAGAATTTCATTATTTCTGAAGTTGATTTTTCGTTCTTGCAAAATTCAAGAATTATTTTTGTCCTATCATCCTGCTCGGTAGCTTGCTCGGTAGCCTGCTCGGTAACCTGCTGGGTTAAAGGTATTATTATCTTAAATATATCCTCTTCAATTAACTGCGGTAAGCTATTAGAATAAATCTGAACATATTTTACAAGATTTCGGACTCCTGATCCCAATTCATCGGCTAATCCAATCTCTTTAAAAATCCTCGCTATTACCGGATTTTTCGGATAAGGAGAAAAATTTTCCGGATCAATAATGCCATGTCCATGAGGTTTATTACTATTTTCCGCATAAATCCTGTTTTTTTCAATAATTATTTTTGCGGGAAATGCGTTAAAATATTCCCTGTGTATCAGTATATTTGAAGCAATTTCACGGAATATTTTATCCCTGACGCTTATTCTCTGAACCCCTTCAAGATAAAACGGATCAGGCAGATGTTTCTGCGCAAAAGCAATTATTCTGTCATAGCTCTCAATCAGATTTGTTCTGACATCATCCCTGTCGTCATACCTGTCAAGATTTTCCCTTCTCAATATCAGATCTGTCTTATGATGAGGAATAACCGATAAAATCGTTTCATCTTTCCCGAATAAAAGTATTGCCGCAAGAGTAAAGCCCTCTTTATTAGTCTGATAATCTTTTGTATAAAGTTTTCCGCTTTTCAATATCTCAATATCCGTCATATTTTCCCATGGATGATTATCTCTTTGAAATGCGGCAAGTTTTCTTACCCGTTTTATTATATCGCTTCGTAAATCGGATATCTCGCAATAAGGATAAACCCTGTTTTCTGTATAAATAGTCTGCTTATTCATATATAACCCGGTTACCAGACTGTTATTATCAGTAATGTTAAGATCGCCGTCCTGATTCCTGTCAAATATTTTACCATTACATTTATGAACCTGCGAACTTTCAGGGACATAGATATATAGTATTGATTTTCTCTCAATCTCAACTTCCTCAATTGATAAATAAACCGGAGGAGTAATTTTTTGCGGATTATTGATTGCAGTAATAAAATCTTTTTTAATCTGCTCGATATAATTTTTATCTATACCTGTAATCTCACCATTATCTTTAACTCCAAGAAGAATTTCTCCGCCTGAACGGTTTAAAAAAGCGCAAACTGTATTATATATGCTTTTATTGATATCAGACCTGCACTCTTTGAATTCTATCCCGAGTCCCTCGCCTTGGGAGATAATGGATTTTATTTTAGATGTCTGCATTTATTAATCTCCCCCATCACCTTTCATTAAGTATATCCTCATCTTTTAATCTTGTATCATTTATTTCACGATTAACACTATCTAAATACTTATTTGTTAATAACAATAAATCATCTGATATATTTTTTTTTAAAATATATTCAAGGGTATCTCGTAATAATTTAAGTCTTTCAGGAATCTCTCCAATTTTCCAAGACATAGCTCCGTTAAGAATTGTATAATAATGAAATAAAT
>JAGOCL010000392.1 GCA_017998755.1 Spirochaetota bacterium
AAATTAAAAATCAAGAAAACCAGAACTATCGGCGTCGGCCGGCATCCGCCACGAACCGCGCGGAGATAGATCTACCGAGCCGACTTTTACGCCGGCGGGAACGCAGTCTCTCTTCCATTGATTCTGGAAAAACCTTTTTATAAATATTTTCAAAACCTTTTTTATCTCTTCGTCTGAATATTTTCCTGAAAATGATTTTTGAGCAAGAAATAAAACTTTTTTAGCGTCAAACCTGTATCTTACAAAATAGTATAAAAAGAAATCGTGAAGTTCGTAAGGGCCGATAATATCTTCGGTTTTTTGAGCTATAACCGAACCGACCGGCGGCAGTAACTCGGGAGATATAGGTTGTTCGACGATTTCGTCGAGAATCTTTGATATTTCTCCGGAATATTCATTTTTTGAAGCCCAGCTAACAAGAAATTTCACCAAAGTCTTCGGAACTCCCGAATTGACGTTATACATGCTGATATGATCTCCGTTATAAGTAGACCACCCCAGAGCTATCTCAGACAAATCTCCGGTGCCGACGACTATACCGTTATATTTGTTAGCGACGGTCATGAGCATATAAGTCCGCGCTCTGGCTTGGATATTCTCATAACAAGTATCTCTCGACTCCCTGCTGTGATTGACTTTATCAAGAGTCATGTCCGATATATCCGTAATCGGAATATCAAGAAGAGTAACCCCCATTTTTTTGCATAAAGATAAAACGTTAGAGTAAGTTCTATCCGTCGTTCCGTATCCTTTCATTGTAACGGCTATTATATCTATAGGATTTATATTCAACAACTTGTAAGTTCTAAATATAACTAAAAGCGCTAATGTAGAGTCAAGCCCGCCCGATACGCCGATAACGCATTTTGTTCCAGGTATCGATTCCATTCTTTTACATAATCCAGCAGATTGTATATTTAGTATCTCCTTGCAACGTTCGTCAAGTTTCGCTTTTTCGCTCGGAACAAACGGGCGCGAATCGATATATCTTTTTAATTCAAAATCTTTTTTGTTTCCCGAAAAATATATCGTTTCATATCCGGCGTTGTTTTTAAAACTGTTTATTTTTAATCTTTCATAATAGAGTTTATCGATATCTATATCGCCGTATATGATCTGGTCGTCTCTTAAGAATCTCTCCGATTCGGCAACGACCGCGCCGTTCTCGCATATCATCGCGTCGGCGTCAAAAACCATATCGGTTGTCGACTCCCCTACTCCGCTCGAAACGTAAATATATCCGGAAATACAGCGCGCCGATTGATTTTTAACAAGCTCCGTTCTATATTCGTTTTTCCCGACCAAAGCGTCGCTCGCCGATAAATTGCATACAATTGTCGCGCCGGATAACGCTAATAAACTGGAAGGAGGAATAGGCGTCCATAAATCTTCGCAAATTTCAACGCCGACGACTAACTTCTCGCAATCGGCGCATTTGAATAAGAAATTCGAACCGAATTTTACTTCTTCGCCGTTAATATTAATAATATCGGAGTATTCTTCATTCAAGCCGGCGAACCATCTGTTTTCGTAAAATTCGTTGTATCCCGGAACGTAACTTTTTGGTATAATAGCCAATATTTTGCCTCTGTTTAATACCGCCGCGCAATTGAAAAGTTTACCGCCGTTCGCAATAGGTAGTCCTACTATCGATAATATATCGAGTTCTTTAGTCTCGTCATTTATATAAATTAGCGCGGCTAAACTTTGTTCTAATATAGTCTGATGATTGATCAAATCTTGACATGTATAACTTGTTATCGATAATTCGGGAAATACGACAATTGTCGCGCCGTTTTCGTAAGCGGATTTTATCATCTTAACTATGTTATTTTTATTATATTCGACGCCCGCTACCTTATTGAAAGGGACGGCTCCGGCCGTTCTGACAAAACCGTATTTATTCATAATTTTTTACTCCGGAATATCAAAAATATTAACGCTCTCTTTTTTATCAATAAAGTTCGAAAAACTAACCCCTATCAATCTGACTTTTTTCTCAATATTTAAGTTTTTAAGCAAAGATACGGCTTCATCATGTATTTCATTAAACGTATCTGTAGCAAAGCTAAAGGTCTTAGATCTGCTTATTCTAGTAAAATCAAAATATTTTATTTTCAAAACAATCGTCTTGCATAAAATATTATACTTCTTTAACCGATTATACGCAATATTAATTTCATTTTCTAGATACAATATCAGATTATCTATATCGTCGATATCCATAGGTAGGGTTATCTCAGAGCCGATAGATTTAACACCTCCGCCGTCGTAAACCGGAGATTCGTCTATTCCTCTGCAATAATAATATAGAGTTTCTCCAAAAACGCCGAATATTTTAACTAATTCAAGAATGGAATATTTTTGAAGGTCGCTACAAGTTTTGACCCCCATCTCTTTAAGCTTAGCGTTAGTAACTTTGCCTACTCCCCATAGCTCGCCGACTTCGAGATTTTTGACAAAATCGTCGACGCGCCCGGGTTTAACGACGAAAAGCCCGTCCGGTTTGTTAATATCGGAAGCGATCTTTGCAAGAAGTTTATTAGGCGCTACTCCGGCGGACGCGGTTAGATTCAAACTATTTTTGATACGGCTTCTTATCTCTTTGGCTATTTCGGTAGCGTAAGGGATATTTCTTTTATTTACCGTTACGTCGAGATAACACTCGTCGAGCGATATAGGCTCGACTAAGTCGGTATATTCAAGAAAAATTGCTCTCATCTCTTTTGAAACTTTTTGATATTTGCGGAAGTCCGGCCTTAAGATAACCGCGTCGGGACAAAGCCTAGCGGCAGTCTTTACGGGCATCGCTGATTTGACGCCGTACTTTCTTGCTTCATAAGACGCCGTACAAACGACCGACCGTTCATCCGGACTGCCGCCGACAATTACAGGCCGGCCGTATAACGCCTTATTATCTCTCTGTTCTATAGACGCATAAAAAGCGTCCATATCTATATGTATAATTTTTCTTATGTTATTTATAAATTTCTAACTCTAAAAGTTCATGATATTTGTCGAGATCTTTTTCTTTATTAAAACAAACCCCGAATCTCATTTTATTATCGCCGATCTCTTTTGCATAAGTAACTTTTGACTTTAATTTATAATTAAAAGGCAATACTTTAAGCACCAAATCTTGACCGTTATGCAAATCGTTCTCGGTAATCCCTTCTATAAAAAAACCCATTCCTGAATTACTTGCGTCTACTGTTATAGC
>JAGOCL010000393.1 GCA_017998755.1 Spirochaetota bacterium
GTCAAATATTTCATTCGCTTTCACTATATCGTTTTTATCTATCATTTTTATATTATCGTCTTTTTTTAACGTTCAATTTATTCTTGACTATAAAATATTCATCGCAAAAACCGCCTATTTATAGCCAAAAACCTCTACTTCGTAGGAAGAGAATTCTATCGCCTCAGTAAATATTATTTAGAAAAAATAAAATCAAAAATTTTCAAATTTTTAAAATAATTATTTACAAATCTATAATTAATATTATAATGCATTGATTAGAATTAATTATTTTGGAAAACAATATGAAATTAGACAAAGCTCCGGATTCGGGATATTTAGAATTAGTTTTTGGGCCAAGATGGGTCTACATAGCGACGGTAAGAAAGTTTTTACAAAATTTTTTGTCTGTTACCATAGGAAATAATAAGAAAGCCGACATAATATCTATGGCGGCAAGCGAGCTACTTGAAAACGCAATAAAATACGCCAGCGAAGAGGGAACAAAGATATCGGCGCATTTTAAAGAAAAGCAAAAACTTCTTGTATTGTCGGTAGAAAATTTCTCTTCGCCGGAGAATCTAGAAGTGCTTCGAAGACAAATAGAGATAGTCAACACAGGAACGCCTGAAGAGATGTATTTGGCCAAAATGTTAGAAGCGGCGGAAAGATCGGACGGCGGTAGTCAGCTTGGATTTGCTCGAATAAGATACGAATCTAACGCTAAAATTGATTTACATGTGAAAGGCGATTTGATAGCCGTTAATATAATATTCGATTTGGACGCTTTTGGGGATAAATAGTGAATAAACTCAGTATTGAGGATTTCATTTCTGAAGATATAAATATTATAATTGAAGATATCGACAATGGCGTCAAAGTAAAGTTCATCGGAGACATTGATTCTCAAGACCCAGATTCTTTGCTTATGCCTTTTTTTGAGAGGACTAACTCTAAAATTATCGAAAACGACATCAAACAGATAGAACTGGATTTCATTAAATTAAATTTTATGAATTCCAGCGGAATTAAAGTTATTATTAAATGGGCTCAGTTGTCCTTGATTTTACCCGAGCATAAATCGTACAAGTTTAGGATTTTGGCAAACTCTCATGTTTCTTGGCAGGTAAATTCTTTAAAACTTCTTACAATGCTATCCCCGGATATAATAGAAATTTCTATAATTTAATTATTTATTATAGACATTTATTTTTAAAAATATTACAATCAAAATAGTTTGAGGAGGATAATATGGCGGATGTTGAAAAAAAATCTAAAGAGATAAAAGAGATGTTGGAAGAATTTTATAAAAAAACAGAGTCCAGGATCAAAGATTTAACAAACGTAGTAAAAGATAATATTTTACCCGACGCTGAAGAAAAACTGAAAAAAAATGTTATAACTAGCGTTTTAGTAAGTTTTGGTATCGGATTTATATTAGGCGTAATTTTAATGGTATTTGGAATATCTCGTGGCAAAAAAAAATAAACAGAAAAACGCTCAATCGAATAAATCAACGAACGCCGTTTCAGATCAATCTGATAATGTTGTTGACGGAGCCGTTAAAATTGTATCGGGGATATTCGCTCCTATAAAAATGTTGATTAAAATTCATCTAAAACTTGCCGCTAGGGAGATAAAAAAAGACGGCGAGCGTTTTATTGCGGGAGTATTATCAATATTTATCGGAATATTTATAATATTGACATTTCTTGCTTTATTGAACGTTTTAACGATAGTCGCTCTAAACGATTTCATAGGTTTACGTTTTTTTTATTCCGTATTAATTGTAGCCGGAGCAAATTTGCTCTTAGCTATTTTTCTATTTATAACCGGCGGTATGAAAATGAAAGCGTCTTTTATGAAAGAAACAAGGAAAATGATTAAAGATACGTTAGAAGAGATATCTTGATTTTTTGCAATTATGGGCGGTTATTTCGAAATAAGGCAATTAAATTTATTTTTTATATTCTTCTTTATCTAGAACTCTAGATATAAAAACGTTCAAAGAGTTTTTTAAATCTATTATAATCGGAGTTTGCGGTTTTTCTCCGAGTTCGTCCAATATTATTTTTATTTGAGGTCTCAACGGAGCCTGAGGATTAACCGCCGTTACCGCGCCTATCGAGTTATTGTTTAGTTGCACAAGCGTTCCTGGAGGGTATATTGAGAGTATAGATAGAAACGCCCGTAAAACTTTTGGATCAAATCTATTTTGCGACTCGGATAAGACGTCTTTCATAGCAGAATAACCGGTTTTACTTTTTCTATAGGATCTATCGGAAATCTGAGCTTCAAAAGCGTCGGCTATTGATATAATTTTTGCAAATATATGTATCTTATCGCCGGATAATTTTCTGGGATATCCGTTGCCGTCGTATTGTTCGTGATGTTGAATTATCGGATCAAGCACGTCTTTTCCAAAAATATTCTTATCATTGATGAATTTGTAGGATAAAATCGGGTGGGTTCTAATTTGATTTATCTCGTCTTCAGTTAGTTTTTCCTCTTTTTCAAGAATCGTTTGAGGAATCTTTAACATACCAACGTCGTGCAAAAGTCCAACAATTGCCAATTCTCTTAACTGTTTATCCTGAAGTTTTAACTCGTCTCCGCCGATTAGAGCTAGAAGCGTAGTATTTAAACCGTGATATACCGCTTGGCTGTATTGTTTTTCTTTTTTTAGAGCGATATGACTAATTATTGAGCTTTTGTTCTTTTTTACGATATTCAGTATTTTTTTTATGATAACTTCTATTTTTTCAACGTCTAAAATATTCATAGTCAAAATTTTTGTTATTACTTCATCGTAAGCGATAAGACAAAGATTATAAACGTCGATAAAATCCGCGTCGGGAGGATATTCGTTGTCTAACTCTTCCGTATAGGTCTTTAAAAGGTTTTCCGTATTTCGACCGCCTATGTATTGCGATATAATATTCGTTATTTGATGAGCGTGAAAATCCCGTTTTTTATAATTCGGCTCTTTACTCCATATAAACTTGAGAGAATCTTTAAAAATAGCGTTAGAATCGGTTATATCGGTATTTATATTGTTAAATGTATTTGTAGATAAATATTGATTAACTTTTGCTATAAGCAAATCCAGCTGTCCCATAAAATAATCCTGATAATTAATGTAGCATTTATTAGTTATATCTTAATTTAGATAAATAATCAATAAAAATAAAAAAAAACATTATTTTATAAAAAAAGTATAATAATATACTTTTTTTAA
>JAGOCL010000394.1 GCA_017998755.1 Spirochaetota bacterium
TATCTCCATAAGCGTCTCTATAATCCGCCGCGGTAAATCCGGCCGCCGGAACCGAAACGTTTACCCACGGTTTTCTCATTTCAGGATACAGTTTTATCGGAAGATGATTAAGCGATATTAGTCCGACTAGTACTCCTAAAAGTACAATTAAAAGTATTCCTCTTCTTCTATTGAAAACATGTCGTAACATTAATTACCTCTTTGCGTCTTTATTTACCCTTTGTTCTTCTCTTTTAACTGTTACTTTATCTCCGGGATTAAGCGTCCTGTTGGTAGTCGCGACGAATTCTTCACCCTCCTCAACCCCTTTTTCGATAATAACGTCGCTCCCGATAACTTTACCGAGAGTTATCTCTCTCATCTCAACGACGTCGTTTTTTACAATCATCAAAAAAGTTTTACTATATTTTCGCGTAACCTGATTTTGAGCGATAACGATGCCTTTTATCTGATTAACTTTCATTTCGACTTCGATATATTTCCCAATAAATAACTCTTTATAATTTGGAAAAGTTATTTCAACTTCAAATAGCCCTGTTTGAGGATTAGGGATTATTGCTACCTGCGAAATTTTACCGGTCAATTTATCGTCGCCTTTGATCGAACAAACATTCCCGACTTTCATATAAAAAATATCTCTATCGCTAACTAAAAGAACAACTTTATAACTCGTTATCCGCGCAAGCGAAAATAACTCCTGTTTTTCAATTACTTCAAGCCCTTCAAAAAGATTCATACTAGTTATGACGCCGTCGGAAAGCGCTCTAACGAAAGTCGGATTATACGCTACTCCGCCCGAAGATTTCCTAGTAATTGAAAGTATTTCTGTATCTTTCTTCACATAACTTCCTACTTTTTTAAATATTTCAGTAATAGTTCCGGTTATAGGAGCGTACTGTTTATAGACAAGATTCGGTTCGACTCTCGCGCCGTAAAATAATCTGTCAAAACTGTCAGTTTTTTTCAATTTTTGAACCGTTACCTTCGCCAAATCTTGAGAAAAAGAAAAATAACAGATTGATAATAACGCTAGAATTAAATATTTTTTCATACAGTTCCTCAATAATCCTATTTTATAATACTTTCGTTTAACAAATATTCAATTTCTACAATCCCTTTATAATATTCATATAAAGATTTATTGTATTTTAGTTTCGCCTCCTCGGCGTTTTTTTGGGAGTCGGCTACTTCAAGGAAACTTTTAGTCCCTTCGTAATAAGAATTTTCAGTCAATATCGATATTTTCTCGGCAATATCGATATTTAATATCAAAGCGCCTAGAGTTTCGTTAATTTGCTTCAATTTCAATAAATTTGTAGTTAATTCGATCTGTTTATTTTTCTTTTCAATCTCGAGATCTAAGATTGATTTTTTTATAACCGAATCAGATTTTATCAACGATACCTGTTCTGAAGAAAACGGAAGCGCCGGTTTGATTGGAATAGATATGGTAAATCCTAAAGAAGTCGAACCGCTCCAATTACCGTTATTCCACAGTTCGACAAACGGGTCTTTAATCGAACCGGTATTAACGGAATACGACAATCTTAAGCTCGGAGTTAGAGACGCGATATTAATATATTGAGAATTCTTATCCTTTTCAATCTTGAAGCTTAGATTTTGAATATCAAAATTATTATCTATCAAGTTTTTGTCTAAATTCAACAACTCCAGATGTATATCGGTCGGTATAACGTCTGTTAATACTATATTTTTATCGAGAGGAAGTCCTAGTATAATTTTAAATAAATTTACGATATTCTCTTTATTATTTTTCATTGATATAAGATCGGGTAAAATGGATTTGTACGAATACTCCTCGTTTAAAATATCTAGCTCTGATATCTCCCCTTCTTTATACTGGATTAACGACTTATTGTACCTGTCTTCGGCGTTTTTCAACGCCTTCTCTTTTATATCTATCTCCTCGTTAATCAAAACGATATTAAAATAAGCAAGCTTAAGATTTTTGAGCGCCATAGCTCTTATTTTATTATAAGTAATTTTACCCATATAATAATCGAGATACAAATCTCTTATATCGTATATTATTTTCGCGCTCAACGAGAGAGATAAGCTAAAACCGGCTTTTATAGAGTTATCTGTAGTCCCTTTAGCGAAATCATATCCGGAATTGATAGACGAAGATAGCGATAAATCGGGATAAAATTTATTGAAAGAAGAATACAAAGAAATCTTTTTATCTTTTAAATTTATATCCTCTTTTTTTATGTCGAGATTGTTTTTAATAGAAAAACTAATGGCGTCTTCCAAAGATAAATATAAAATATTGCCGTCTTGAGAAAAAAAGTTTGCAGTCAGAAGAAAAATATAAGCAAAAATAAAAACTTTTTTTAGCATAAATTCCGTAATAATCCCTTTAAAAATGTTTATTATAAAATATTTACTATTATTTTTATACTATACTATTATAAAAATTAAAAACAATATAATTTTTTTTACAATATAAAAGCAAGCGTTATAGATTTTATATTGTTTTCTAATATATTTTTAAAAATATATTTTAGTTGTAAACTTTCTTGATTGAAAAATATAAATTTGTATTATATTAATAGTATGGCAATGTTTAGTTCAGTCGTTTTATATTTTTATCTGACTTCGTATTTGGGTTGGCTTTTAGAGTCAACCTATCGATCCATATCCGAGAAAAAAATTATCAACTCGGGATTTCTTTTTGGTCCTTTTGTACCAATTTACGGTTTTGGAGCAATAATTATTTATTTTTTATCTTTCGCTCTAAAAGATAACTCCTACGTTTTTCAAACAACAATATACGGTTTTACCTCGATTTTTCTTGAATATCTAACGGCTCTATTTTTTGAAAAAATATTTAAAATAAAATTGTGGGATTATAGCAAAGAAAAAATTAATATTCATGGGAGAATTTGCCTAAAATTCAGCTTAATTTGGATAATTCTTGTGGTATTCATTGTAGAATTTGGTCAGAAATATCTTCTAATTTTAATAAATAAAATTCCTCTTGTTATATCAAATTCTTTATCAGTTGTACTAATCTTATATACAATTATAGATTTATTTTTTTCATTCAAATTATTCAATATTTTCGCTAAAATTGCATCTTTTTTAAAGAACGTAGATATTGGAGAATTACAAAATAAAATAAATTACGTTTACAAAGAAAAAATTATGTTTGATATAAAATATTTCTTAAAACCTATTGCAAAATT
>JAGOCL010000395.1 GCA_017998755.1 Spirochaetota bacterium
AGCCGATCTGTCTTTAGGATATTCGTAAACTTCGACTTTATCGTTTCGTTCTATAGAAAACCCTATCCCTTGTTCTACAAAACCTTTCAAACTTCTCAACTCTTCCTTTGGCACCGGAATATATTTTCTTTTTCGACTGCCGTCGGGATTTAGAACCGGTTTATTTTTGGCGTCGTATTCTATCTCCCATCTTCCGTCTACCGCGACGCTGGCCGTTATTTTAGTGATCTCCCAAGGATCCCTTATCGTCTCTCGTTTTCTTTCGCCCGTCGCTTCGTTTAGTATCTCGTCGTTTTTGATGTATTTTGTCATCTGCTCGAGAGCGCCTTTATAAGCCGGCGGAACGTTGTCGTCGAATCCGGGAGGCCCTTCGGGTATCCAGTTAGGCCCTTCAAACGTCTCGTTGGTCGTTCTTTTTGATATAGTTACGCTATATTTTCTCTCGCCGTCGTCGTACGGGGTGTTTGGATCGTCCTCTTTTAGTATAACGGGCAATAACTCGGTGGTATTCTCTTTTTCCTGATCGAAATTCATCGAAACGTCGACGACTAAAGACAATCTATCGTTTGATATTATTTTACTCAACGCGTCGATTATCTTTCTTCGATAATTTTCAATTATTTCATTTCTGGTTTTTAGATTATCTTTCGTGATTTTTAAGCGATTTATATCTTCTTCGTCGGAGAAATCGTTTAGTTTGACGCCGTAATTATCCGTAATGGTAACGTATTCGGCCGTAGCGCCGTCAATGGAATTAACTACAAGTTCTTGAATCCCTTTTATAGCCCGCTTGTTTTCTTTTAGATCTACTTTATACGCCGGCGTCAGCATTACCGCTACTTTTACCGGCTCTTTTTCGCTCAAATAGATAGTCTGTTCCGGCATAGTAAAACTAACGTCTGCGGCGTCGATAAGTTCCGACGCTTTCAACAAGCTTTCCAGTTTTCCTTCAAGCGCCTCTCTAAGTTTGACGCTATTTAAAAATCTTGACGAAGTCAGATTTTTTGAATTAATTATATCTTTAAAGGTATAAGACCCCTTAGGGATGCTTCCGTCTTCCGCCAATGACATAACGGCCCGGTTTTTATCGTTTTGACTTTTTACATATATGTTTGTTCTGTTTTTAGCTGTGAATTGAATGTTCTCTTCGGCGAGTTTTGCGGTAATCCTTTCAAAATCTTCTTCGGATAACGCTTTTGAAAACAAAGAAACGCCGGCTTTACCGGAATTAAATGAAAATAACAGAATGATCCCGACGACAAAAGCCAATAAAACGGCTCCCGCTATTAGTTTCTGCGTTAAGCCTGTTTTATCCCAAATGTTCTTTATCGTATCGATGATTTTTTTAAGAAAAGCCGGCATATCCCCCCCCCTCGCCAAATGTAAAATACCCGGTTCCTTTTGTAGAACCATATAATATATTTATCGTTTGAATTCAAAATTTCTTTAATACGAAATATCTTATTCAAAGGATATTACAAATATTTAAGGGAGAAGACTTCTTATCTGAGGTTTACTATCTCTTTATACGCTCTTATCGCCCTGTCGACTATGCCTTTTGTAAAAAGCACCGCCATTTCCGCTTCTTCGGCGGCAATTTGAACGTCGTGAATATCTACGCTGTCCGGATCAATCGCCATCATGTTAGATAATTCGGTAGACTTAAGCTCAAGATCGTTTGTCTTATCGACAAAAGACTTTAATAAATCTCCAAATGACGATCCGTTAACGTCCTCGCCGGTCTCTTTTTGAGCTCCTGATATGTGTTTCTGATTCGTAACTTTAAGATTAACAACGTCGCCGGAAATTTTATCAACAGATAGAATATTCATATCCTACCCCTCCCCATTTTTATTTATATTATAGTTTTTCTTAATATGCAACATTTTTTTTTAAAAATTTGAAAAAATTTAAAAAAATTCATTATTTCTTAAATAATTTCTATATTCTAAATTATCTACTAAGACGATAATTTAACGCGCTAAATTTTACGACTTTCCTATCTCCAACGCCTTTGCAAACATCGATTTATTATTCTGTATAGATGTAACGTTCGCTTCGTAAGCGCGCGTCGCGCTGATCATATCGACCATTTCGGTTACTATATTGACGTTAGGATACTCTACGTAACCTTTTTTCGGTCCGCTTTTGATGGAATCCGGATGATCAGGATCGTAAACAAGTCTCGAAGGCGAAGTATCTTCTTCTATTTTGGTTACTTTAACGCCGTTACCCGCCGGAGTTTTTAGACTTTCCGGCAAAAAAGGCGATTTATAAACTCTTTCGTCGTTTCTCGGGCGCATTATAACCATAGACCTTTTAAAAACTTTACCGTCGGTAGTTCTTGTCGTATTTACGTTAGCGATGTTATTGCTTATAACGTCCATTCTCAATCTCTGCGAAGTTAAACCGCTTGCCGATATGTCTATTGATGAAAATAATCCCATACTACTTCCTTATTATGATTTTAATAAATATTTTATTTTGTTAAACTCTTTGGCTACCCTTTGAGCCAAAGCGTTGTAATACATCGAGTTTTTAGTCCCTTCCATTATTTCTTTGTCGATATCGACGGAATTCCCGTTATTATTCTGATAAGAATTGTATTCTGTGATTTTTTTGGCTTTGACTTCCCTATAATCTTCAGGTCTTGTTATAGGAATGTGTTTATCGTTTGTAGTTTTAAAAGGTATATCGTAATACGCTTTTTCGGTATACAGCGCTCTTTCAAGTTCTGACTGGAAAGTTACGTCTTGCCTCTTATAATTCGGCGTAGTAGCGTTAGCGATGTTATTATTAATAACGTCCGACCTCATACTTGCCGCGCCCATCGAGCGTTGCATGATATCCAGCATTTTAAATGAGTTGTTTCCATTCATTACCATATCTTTACCCCCAAACTTAAACCATATATTATTTATCGGTAAGAAAAAAAAATTATTAATTGATAAATAAATAAAAATATTATTACAAAGATTATTGCTTTTTTTCTTTTTAGGATTATAATATTATTTGAATAAATTGATTTTTTCTACTTTTTACATATAAGACGTTATTTCGCGGGGGCGGGTTTTGGCTGGCGCAATTAATAAAATAAAACTATATTCTCTGATTTTATATCTCTCGTTAACATACATACTGATAACGGTCGTATCGTCTTTTAATATAAGCGGAAATGAAACAGAAATCGCTACTCCGGTTAAT
>JAGOCL010000396.1 GCA_017998755.1 Spirochaetota bacterium
AAAAAAAGATATCGGATTGAATTTAAAAATGTTTATTATCTCTTATTAATTGTTTGACTTTGAGATGATATTTTTTTAATATCTTTCTATCTTAACAAACCGGACAAGCGACCATTTATGGAAGAGATAAAGATAAGCAATATCATTGATAATATTTTAAAAAAATATGAAAACCCCAAGAAAAGCGACTTGAGTAAAGTCCTGTTAGACGCGCAAAACGAGTTCGGATATTTAAACGAAGATATTCTGAAAAGAATTAGCTCCTACATCGGCGTATCTGCTACCGAGGCGTACGGATTTGCTTCGTTTTATTCTATGTATAATCTTGAAAAACCGGGTAAATATATATTCAAAATCTGTAAAGGAACGGCTTGTCACGTTAAAGGCGCTAAAAGACTAATAAATGAAATAGAACAGTATCTCGGTATCAAAGAGGGGGAGACCACCCCCGACGGGCTTATTAAGCTCGAGACTGCGTCGTGCCTTGGCGTTTGCGCGTTATCTCCGGTGCTTATCATAAACGATAAAACTTATATAAGAGTCAATTCCAAGATCATTAAATCATTAATCGACGAGATCAGAGCGGAGAACTCAAATGAGTAAAAAAGAACCTATAGTAATATGTTCAAATTCCGCTTGTTTAAGCTCAGGCGGAGTCGACGTCTTTATAGCGATGTTCAGCGAGGTATTCAATAATCCGGAACTTAATGAAAAGTACGAAGTCAAAAAAGGCGGGTGCCACGGATTCTGCGAAGTCGGACCGACGGCTATCGTCGGAAACGATAGGGTTTTCTATATCAAACTCGACGTAAATAAAGTTAAAGATATAATAAACGAACATCTGATTAATGGCGCTATTATTGAAAAATATCTCTATTTTGATACAATAAACAAGAAAAGAGTCGTATACTACGACGATCTCTCTTTTTTCAAAAAACAGGAGCGTCTTTTACTTAAATCCAGCCCATTCGTCGACCCCGAATCTCTTGAAGATTACCTAAACAACGGGGGATTTAAAGCTCTTGAAAAAGCTCTCGACGAATACGACCCGTTTCAATTATGCGACCTTATCAAACAATCGGGTCTTAGGGGAAGAGGCGGCGGCGGATATCCGACCGGCGACAAATGGCGCGCTCAAGCCGAGGCGATATCTCAACCAAAATACGTTATATGTAACGGCGACGAGGGAGACCCCGGCACCTTTATGAACAAATATACTCTCGAAGGGGATCCGTTTCGAGTCCTTGAAGGAGTACTAATCGCCGGTTACGCGACAATGTCAAATTACGGTATTATTTTTATAAGAAAAGAATACGATCTTGCCGTACAACGCGTCGACAACGCTATCAAAGAACTTTACGGAAGGAATATTCTCGGCAACTCAGTCATGGGACGGGCTTTCGCTTTTGATATAAAGATCGAATACGCTCCGGGAGCTTACATAAGCGGCGAAGAAACGGCTTTATTTGCCGCAATAGAGTCTAAAAGAGGCAATCCGAGAGTTAAACCGCCCTATCCGATTGAAAAAGGACTTTTTGATTCGCCGACGCTCATAAATAACGTCGAAACTTTTGCAAATATAAGAGAAATTATCAATCTCGGGGTAGACGATTACCGGAAAATTGGTACGGAAGAGTCTAAAGGGACTAAAATATTTTCATTATCCGGAGTTGTAAGAAACAGCGGACTTGTCGAAGCCCCTTTCGGAGTAACTTTTGATAAAATCATAAACGATATCGGCGGAGGTATGCTGAAAGTCTCAAATCTCAAAGCCATTCAGATAGGAGGAGCTTCCGGAGGAATAATTCCGGCCTCGTTTATCAACGAAAGTATTTCTTACGAAAATCTTAACCGGCTGGATTCTTCCTTAGGGGCCGGCGGAGTCGTAGTTTTAGACGAGTACACATGCTCCGTTGAAATAGCGCGGTATTATGTGGAATTTGCCCAAAACGAATCGTGCGGCTTTTGCGTTCCATGCCGCGAAGGCACTCAAAAACTATTAGCGATACTCGACAGAATTATCGACGGAGCCGGCGGATTGGAAGATATCGAGAAAATTAAAAACATATCGGAAGTAATGTACCAAACTTCTCTTTGCGGACTCGGAAGAGAAGCGATAAATCCGGTAATGAGTATGTTAAAATATTTTGAAGACGAATTAATTGAACATATTGTTGAAAAAAAGTGCAGAGCCGGCGTTTGTCCCAAACTTGTTAGATATACAATCGAGCAAAAAAACTGTATAGGTTGCGGGGCATGTAAACTCAACTGTCCTTCAAACGCCATAACGGGTATTCAGGGGCAATATCACACAATAGATAAAGAGATATGTATTAGATGCGGACAATGTTTTAAAATATGTCCAAAAGACGCGATAATCAGGAGCTAGATTTTGAGTAACGAATTGATCGTATGCGTTATAGACGGAGTTGAAATATTCTGCGAAGAAGGATGGACTATCCTTGACGCGGCAAAATCCGCCGGAATATACATACCTACTCTATGCCATTTTGAAGACATCTCTACAATCGGTTCGTGCCGAGTATGCTCCGTTGAAATAATCGGCGATAAACTCCTCCATACGGCATGTTCGACGCCCGTTCAAAACGGTATGAATATTTTGACCAACTCAGAGAAAGTAGTTAACGCCAGAAAATTAATTATCGAAATGATATTAAGCAGACATTTTGGCGATTGCCTAACTTGCGACGCGTCCGGCGAATGTCTGCTTGAAAAATACGCTTATGATTTTGGGGTATCCGGCAATTTATTCGTAAAAAATGAGTTTAAAGAAGATATTCACGGCATTGACGACATGAATCCGCTTATTATACACGACCGCGGAAAATGCATACTTTGCGGTATATGTATCAGGGTTTGCGCCGAATGGACTCATAGAGACGCGCTCTCGTTTGCAAATAAAGGCAGTAAGATCATGGTCTCCACCCTTTACGATCAAGGGCTTGAGAAAAACAAAGAGTGCATATATTGCGGAAATTGCATTACTTCGTGTCCGGTCGGAGCTTTGTCAGAAAAAAGCGCCGTCGGCCGCGGCAGAGTTCCGGAAATAAAAAAAATCCGAACTATATGTCCTTATTGCGCAGTCGGTTGCGGTATAGTCGTTTACCAAAAATCAAATAAAATTGTTAAAGTTCGGGGAGATTTAAAATCAAACGTCTCCGGCGGACGGCTTTGCAT
>JAGOCL010000397.1 GCA_017998755.1 Spirochaetota bacterium
TTTCTCCTATAGTAATATTCGACGCGTTGAGGTTATTAGTATGCGGAAATATTAATATCCAACCTTCGCTTATTCCAAATAATTCGACTCGTCCAAAAGCAAACGGTTCGTACATCGCCTCGGTTCCAAAAGCCATTTTCCCGCTCTCGTCGCGGAAAATCAAGCCTCTTCCAGAATTTACAGTTCCCATTCCATTCGAATCGTATATTGCGTCGTTATCCATAATTACGACGTCGTTTCCTTTTTTATCCATGAATCTTAAATCGGCTCTATCCCTGCCGATTTTAGTTAGATATGCGATTGTATCCCCTTTAAAACTCAAGGCGCCGGGAAAACCATTGTGAAGAATTTGCTTTGATTCGACTTCTCCGTTCAAATCAGTCTCAATTAATGTAAGATCTTTATTTGTATCTGCGGAAAGGATGAATATTCTTCCGGAATCCGAACAAATCAACGGAGCCACTTGTAATTTAGCGTAACCGTATCTATTATATTCCGGATATGCGCATACAAAATCCAGGTCTTTAACAACTATATTATTTACGTCTATCGACGTATAATTTTCATAAGAGCCGAATGATTTATTAATTTTTACTTTTTTAGAATATTCTTCTTCACCCGAATCGGATACTATTACTAATTTTATATCGTAAACTCCGGTATTTTTAAAATTATGCTTTATTTTCCTATCGTTGTATTCTTTATTATCAATACGCCACTTATAACTCATAACTCCGGGTAAATTTGATTCAAATTCCCTGATAGTCCCTCCGATTCCGTTATATACAAGAGTTATAGGATCTATGTTGGCTACAAATCTCGCGGAATATTCGCTTTTTTTACTGCCATACCATTCGTGAACTATTGCGTAGGTTGCGATTTCTTCAACTGACATTTTATTCAAATCCAATCCGTAAAATTTCCAAGCTTCTATATCGCTTCCGTTTTTTTTATCCGGATAAACCTTATCGGAGCTCATCAAATACCTTTCAATTTGATCGATTTTTAACTTATTCCGAATGTATTTTTCCGGATCGGTTTCGGTCAAAGCGGCCGCTAATAAAATCTCCAGATCCTTTTTATTCGGAAGTTTAAATCCGGGAGGTATTGTCGCCGACAGAGCTTCAATACCGTCTTTTATGTCAGTTTTACCGTCTAACCAGTATCTTGAACCGATTAACGATACTTTGCCGGCATAATCCCCGTTTATTTGATATATTTCATTGTTAGTCTTAATATTTTCAATCGAATATAGACAATTAACAAGTAGAAACAGAAATAACGCGAATAATCGTTTCGTCAAAGTTTTTATCCTTAATTTTGATATGATTATTGCGATTATAGTCAATAAATATTAAAAAATCAACATAGTCGTAAGAAAATTTCCCGTAATGTTTTATTTCTTATATTATTAATCATTTATTTTGAAAATAATAAAATATATGATAAAATAACGCGTTAAGAATATTCAAGACGGACTTATTATGCGAAAGAAATCCAGAGCTTTTTTAATGTTTATCATAATCTTTCTATCGTTATTAGCGATAAATTGCAGAACAACTACGTTAAATCAAAACGCCGATATTATTCCGACTAAAAGTTACGAAATCGGCGGAAATTTCAATTTTTCTCTCGGATACTCGGTTCCATCGGATCTTTTCTTAGGATTAAATTTCGGATTTTTATACAGATACGGATTGTCCGGTTTTGCGGAATATCAGTTTGTCCCAAATTTACAAATAAACGCCTCCCCGATAACTTTCGCTTTCGGCAGTATGGCGGGCTTTTTGGGGCTAGCAGACGCGTCGCTAAATATTGATAACCAGTTCAAATTCAGCCCATGTTCCAATTTTGCGATACTTCCCGGATTTGGCGTTTTTGCAAGTTATAATTACAATCGCGGAATAGAAGCCGGATACGGTCTTTCCTTTAAACTAATCGGGGACTATTTTGAAGATTTCTATTTCGGACCTTTTTTTCATTTATGGGGAACTTTTTACAACTACTCTTTATTTATCAAATATTTTGAAGGATTTTGTTATTATCCGTCTATAAATACCGGATTCTCATGGGGATGGCAAAGATACGCAAATTCTACAAACTCGTTCATATATTTACGTTACGAATTAACGCTGGGTTTTTCTTTTTATACTACCGGCGGATTATCGATATATCTAGGTTATTCGATCTTCGTCGGCGAAAGAGGCGGGTAATTTTATAACGAAACCTAAAGACTTACATATGGATTAGAAGTTTTCAGACAATAAATACGATTTGAGCGAAGATTATTTTACGGTCAAGAATAAATTAGACGATATAAAAGACGATAATATTAAAATGACGAATAAAAATGATTTAGATAAAGCGAACGAAATATTTGATAATTTTTTAGAGAATTATAAATCGGTTGATAAAAATAATATTAAAGAAACTTTTAGAAATTTATTTGAAAATGAAAGTAAATATCAAGAACATTTAAACCGAAGAATTGGTTTCGGACATATCAATAAAAATAATCCTGAAAAAGATTATTTTAACAAAACCATTGATTGTATCAAAAATTGTGATATAATTATACTAGAAGAATATCAAAACTTTTGGCAAAAATTATATTTTAGTAAAAAAAATAATTGGCTTGTAATAATAAATTATAATGGTATTTTGGTTACGAGCTATAAGACAGATAGAGAAAAGTTACTAGCAAGATTAGAAGAAGGTAAAAAAACTTCTGGAATAAACCAAAAGGAGATAAATGATGGTAAAGAGATTAAAAGAAAGGCTAGCAAACTATGAAATTGAATTAAAAATTTTCGACATTAATACAGACGAAGAAGAGATATTATCATCTTATTTGGATAGATTACTTATAGAAAAACATAAGGACAATTTATCTACGAGTCAATTAAATCATTTATTAGAACTTGATAAGAAAGCTGTCGATTTGTATAATAAACTAAAAAATAATGATACGGTTGCTATCGAATACCTTGAAAGAATCGTAAAAGAATTTGCTTTGTCAAATATTACCGAATACGAAAAACTTCACAAAAAAATCGCTTAATCAAACGGAGACGATTCTCTAACATTTCTCTATTTATTCTTTCACGGGAATTCCCGTTTTTTAAAAAATAAATATAAATTTAAGAAAAAGATTTGACTATTATTAATATTCTTGTTATTATATTAGTGTATAGGAA
>JAGOCL010000020.1 GCA_017998755.1 Spirochaetota bacterium
TATGCAAGAACCAAGTACCGTTTGAATTATAATGTCCTTTTCGGAAACGTAAAATTCCCCGGGCGCTATAGAAATCGAATCCTTATTGAATTTTCTATCGTAGTATTTATGCATCAAAACTCCAATTAATCAAAAAGAAGTTGGGATCAATATAATATATGTTTTTATTAGAATCAACAATAATTTCGAATAAATAATAGAAAATTAATGTTTAATCTTTGCCGTCGTTATTTACGGGGAAAAATAATTTAACTTTTGTACCGTTATCTTTTTCGCTCATGACTGCAACGTGTCCGCGGTATTGACTTACTATAAATTTTACGGTGGATAATCCAAGTCCCGTTCCTTTTCCAATCTCTTTTGTGGTAAAAAAGGGTTCGAATAAATGCTTTCTCACATTTTCATCCATACCGGTTCCGGTATCTTCTACGGATACGAATGTATATTTCCCCGGCGCGAGGTCTTTCTTTTGTAGAACGTCGTCGTCGTTTACCCAATAACAACCTGTGTTTAACGAGAGTTTTCCGCCGGCCGGCATAGCGTCGCGGGCGTTTATCGCCAAATTAATTATCGCCTGTTCGATATAGTTTTTATCGGCGACTATCGGGTCTATTTTATCGTCGAGATTCATATTAACCGTTACGTTTTCTTTTAACAAGCTTTTTAGAATTATCTCCAAATTCTGAATAATCGAATTCAAATTTAATTTTGTTGGGGCGATTGTTTTTTTACGGTTAATGTCTAAAAGTCGGCCGGTAAGCGCGGCGCTTTTA
Organism: Spirochaetota bacterium; assembly: GCA_017998755.1. Lineage (GTDB taxonomy): Bacteria > Spirochaetota > GWE2-31-10 > GWE2-31-10 > MWDO01 > MWDO01. The sequence continues at coordinate 774 of JAGOCL010000020.1, forward strand.
TTTAAAACGTCCACTATTTGACTAATATTGTCTCTGACTGCGACGTCCAAGTTTTTATGAAGAAGAGTCATTTCGGCAAGTCCGCTGATTGACGTCAGATAGTTATTGAGGTCGTGAGCTATACCGCTTGTAACGAATCCGGCCGCGTTTACTTTCTGAAAATGAAGCGCCTCTTTTTGGAATTCGTTTTTTTCTATTTCAAGAGCGTTTCTCTCTTCTATCTCTTTTTGCAGTCTACCGTTTATCCGACTCAAGTCTTCGTTCTTTTTTAATAATTCTTTGGAATAGTTATCTAGGTTTAATAAAACGTTTAAATATTTATATATAAAAATCTTAAGAATCACAGAAACGCAGATAAAAGTTCCTGTTATGATAAAAATCCGAACAAGAAAAAAATCTTCCAAAGTTCTTTGAGGAATAAACATATTCTTAATAGTCAATAAATATATCGTTCCATAAGAAACGATTGATAAAAAAGCGACAATAAAATGAAATATTTCATTAATCAAAATCGCGGTTAAAATAACGGAATATATATATAAGATAAGCGACGGAGCCGACGGTCCTCCTATAATGTTGCCATAAACTGCAATAATAAAAACAATCGCCGGAAGAAAAAATCTGGCAAATTTCCAATAATTTGTCGAAGATATTTTCCAACTAATTAAGGATAATACAGAAATCGCTACCCAGAATATGAAAGAATCTGCGGGGACGACTTTGAAGAGATAGCATATAAACGTTATTATAGAAAAAAATATCGTTACCGCCGACGATACAAGACAAACTAATCTGGTAGAGTCGTATTTGAGAGGTATATTCAATTGGGGCGTTCTAGGGAAAAAACTTTTTAAAAAATTTGAAATCATAATTACTTTATTTAATATTAAAATATTGCAAAAATCAAGAATATCTGTTGATTTTCTACTCTTTATTCTATTTTAATCAATAATTCTCTTAAAGTCAACATATTTAAGAAAATATTAATAGAAATTCTCTATATTCTTAAAATAATAGAATGTTTAAGAAAATATAACGTACGAGCTCGGAATTTTAAAAATAAATTTTACATGAACGTCGAGTAATTGATATTTTAGCGTTATTTGACAAATACCAAACCGCGGTAGCCAAACCTAACGCGCGTTCCAAAGCTGATATTTACGCTTAAACTCTCCGGCGTAAGATTGGCTCCGTCGTAAGAACCAAATCCAAAAGATCCGTAAACGAAGCCCCCAACCGCCATAAAGAAGTTTTTATTGTTGTACTCGGATCCTATTAGTAGGGATGGGCCGAAAGTCAGATACATTCTGGGTATATACAAATTTATTTTATCGTAATCGGCGTTATAATTGACAAATTTAAAACTTCCGCTTTTCAAATCGTAAAGGTATTCGTGATTTAAGTTAACTCCAAATTCGAGAAGAAATCGGCTTTTTCTACGGTATTCGCCGTATTTGTACTTAAATAAAAGATTAAACATAATAGAGCTATTGTAAAAATTGTCGCCCAGCGAATTAAAAGATAAAATATACGAAGGGGTAAACGTTAGTCCTATCGAATTAGTCGAATTTATAGAGTAAGCAAAAGAAAACGGGACGTTAAAAGATATCGCGCTATAAGGATAAACGGATGATATTTTACCGTATTCTACTTTTTCTAAAACATTGTTGTTGTAATAATTTTTCTTAAAACTTAAAAATTTGAAAGCCGTTATTGAGCCGTGCTCTCCGCCTATCTGAAATTCAAAATTCTTTTTATATGAAAGTTTGTCTCTAACGGTTAAAAACCGGGCGCTGAATTCATCAAAATTCAACTGTTTATCGGTTAAATAATAATGGATTATGATGAAATCTTTATCGCCAAGCCGAGCGTTGAATAATTTTGCCGTTTTCTCGCCCGACGTCCGGTAAATAGCGTCGCCCTCTTTAACAAAATTAGCTCCCAGATATTTTGTCAATAACGCTTCGTAATCGGAAAAAGCGTTTTCATTTTTTTGATTCTTCTGAAATATAAGATATATATTTGAAAGTCTTGAAGAGTCGTAAGAACAATATATATAATCGGCCGGGATCTTTTTTCTTAGATAGCCGTTTAGAAACGAGCTTCCTTTTCCGGTCGATATGTCGTACTCGGAATTTGAAATAAAATCAGATATTCCGATAATCAAATTTGTTTTTTTATAAGTTTCGTTTAGTTTCAAAACCAGCGTTTTTTTCTCAAAAATATTATCTATAGAATTCCTCGCGTCGCCAAAACTAATAGCATGGCACATTTTTTTTACGATTTTTTCAAGTTTGCTTTCATAAGGGGTAGATCTTTCGACAGATTGTTTGACAACGCCGCTTTTAGAGTCGAGCGCCCAAAGTTTCACTATATATTTCTTATCTGTTTTGACGACGCTTCCGTTTATTACTACTTCTATTCCCGACTGCGTAGCGGTATTTAGGACGCTTTCTTGCGAAGATAAATCGATCGACCCGCCGGCTATCTTCAATAATATATCTTTATCGACGATATCGAATTTGTTATAATGATCCAAATAATGTTTTGCGCTTCCTTCTATTAATTTCATCTCTTTTTCGTCGGCGTTTTGGGATATGAAATCGGAGATATAAAGTTTTAGTTTTTCATCTTTCGCAAACGCGCAAAACGCAGATATTGTTAATAAGGCTATAATTATGATATTCTTTTTCATCTTTCCCCCGTCAAATTTTATGAATATAAATAGAACCGGTAGTTACTTTTACGTATAATGTCGTAGCCCCGTCGCCTATAATATTACTATCGAACTCGTTAGTTATTATGCCGGTAGAGGTTTTTAAATTCAAATTGAGACTGAGCTCGTCTTTTATTTTAAGATCGACGTTACCCGTTACGGACTCGATATTTTTGTAAACCGCGTCGTCTAGAACCTCCGCTTCGATCGTTCCGCTTGTGTTTTTTATAGTTTCAAATCGTTTTACCCCTTTTAAGGAGATAGATCCGGTAATATTAGAAACGCTTTTGATATAATCTGCGGTATTTATATTAATGACGGTAGTAGTTCCGGATATCGTCGTTACGTATCCTACTTTATTTAGCGTTATAACGCCCGATTCCGATTTGATTAAATCGACGGATACGTCTTCTATCGAGATATTCCCTGTAACGACCTCGGCTCTTCTAACGATTATATTTCTAGGCGTTTTAATAACGTATTTAACGGAGACTTTCGGATCTCCAAGCGTTTCAAAATATACCGTTTTGATTTTGAGAACGTCGTCTTCGATAGTTATCTCCCCTTTAGCTTTTAATAATTCGTCTTCGAACATATCTGTCTTTTTTTCTATGGCAATTTCTACGGTAGTATTGTCCCATCCCAGAATCTCAATATCTCCAACAGCGTTCTCGACGGATATATAATCGATATTATCGACAGTCGCGTCCGTCGGATAAGTCCTGTAAATAGTCTCGGAATATTTATATATTTTAGGTTGCGAGCATCCGGCTAACAGCAAAGCCGAAACCGCGCTAATAAGTAGTTTTTTAAACATATCAAGTCCTTTTATATTTGATTATTGAAATTATACTCTATTTCTTGATAATAATCAAATTATTCTATACGTTTGAACAATAATTCTTGACAAAAACATTTTACGGAATATACTGTTTCTATGAAGATAATAACTTTTTACAATCAAAAGGGCGGAGTAGGTAAAACTTCGTTGACTTTTAATATCGCTTATCTTTTTTCACAGAAATACAGAACAGTTATGTGGGATCTCGATACTCAAGGCGCGCTTTCGATGGTATCGCAGAGCCCTCTTGACAAATTTGACGGCTACGAAAAGATTTTTAAGAAAATGAGTCGGATCAAAAAGCGAACTTTTTTAACAAAATGGGATAATTTATTTATTATTCCGGCCGGCGAAGATCTAAACGATCTTGGCGTTTCGCTGTTTGACTATAAAAAATCCGGAAAAGTCGCCGGCGATATTGCAAAAAAACTATCCGAAGACTTCGACCTTATGATAATAGACCCTCAAGCTACCAAATCTCTGTTGATTGAGAATATTATCAAAGCAAGCGATTATATCTATATACCTATAATACCTAATTCCGTTAATATGAAGTTGTTAGACGATAATATTAGTTTTATCCAAAGTTGTAAATCGGAAAGAAAAATAGCTGGGATTATTCCGAATATGACCGACCTTAGAAAAAAAGTTCATCAAGAATCAATAGAAGAGTTGAAGAGTAATTACAGAGTTCTATATATGGACGTTTTTATCCCTTCTTGCAGTAAAATGGAGGAGATATACCATCGGTCGCAACCGGTTGAACTTTTTGCAAAAAAATCAAAAGCGGCGTCGGCTTTGAGGGAGATATATCAAAAAATTGAGGCAAAGATATTTTAATTTTTCGACGATAAACTTGACAAAAATATAAATATTATAAATAATACTAATATGAATGGTAAATATTTTTCCGCAGATATTCAAAAAGTTTTACAAAAACTTATTTCTTACGTTTTTTCTATTTCGGGAAAATACGGCGAAAGAGAACGTCTAATAGTTTCGACTATTAATCTTTTTTACAAAGAAAACAACCCTTCAGTTACCGCCGACATTCTGTATAGCAACGAAATCGTATTGAAAAATGAAATTATACAGATATTAAAGAATATTACCGACGAAGAGGAGCTTTTTTACGTAATATTACAGGCGTTTTTATTATTGTCTGTAGACGGAATGTCGGAGTTTAAAAAGACAAAGATGATCGATTTTATATCAAAAACCGAATTATCGGCCGATAAAATATATATCTTATACGACATTTTTAGCGACGACCGACTTGAAGATAAAAACGATATACTGACTATCGGGAACGATAGGATAAAAGACGATTTTGCGATTTCTAATTTTGATATTAATGGGTATGTCATTTCAGTTGAAACGAGTTGTTACGTTTTTTTTAAAAATATCAGCGTCGGTAATATTAGCGCAAATATTAATATTAACGGGAACCTTGCTTACGACTTTTTGGTTTATCCTATATCGCAAGACGACGTTATCGCTTTGGAAGACAAAATTGTCAAACTAAAAGATATTAATAACCGTCTGGCGTTGAAAAGTTATCAGGATAGCTACGTTTATTCTCTGTTAAAAAAAGAAGGGAACGACGATATTTTATTTTTCCTTGAACCCGGGCGAAACGACGAGTCTTATGGTTATATAGAAATACAAGGATGTCATACTTTTATTAAAAATCTAGACGCTTATAATTACTTTTCTTACGACGCTAAGAAAGCGAAAAATGGAAGCATTGACGAACCGATATATATTAATAAAATATATAAATTTAACGCCGCCGACAATATAGAACAAATTCTTAATAGCCGTCCGATCTATCTTCAAAATGTAAGTTATGAAATAACGCTTATCGGTACCGACCGGCAAAGCTCGGTTTGTTTGGATAATTTGGGGGACGAGACCGCCGAATTTATGCTTGAGAAAAAAGACGGTAGCGTTTGGGATTTAACTCCGATTATAATGTCGGTTACGGCGTATCTAAACGGGGTAGAATTTAGCGATAAAGTTAATTTAAAAAGCGGCGACGTTTTGAGAATCAAGGATAGCTATATATATTTTGATCCAAAAGGGAATATTATCAGCTATACAAACGCTTTAATAAGATCGATCGAAGTTAAGAATCTTTCCTACAACCACAAAGACGGTAAAGAAGCGATTAGCAATATTTCATTTTCAAACAAATCCGGAGATATGTGTTGTATAATGGGACCGAGCGGCGTAGGGAAAACGACTTTAATAAAATTACTGGCCAATTTTTTTCTGCCGGCGTCAAAAAAATCGATTTTGTGCAATAATTTATCGTTAATAGACAATTTTTCAAATTTCAAGAACTACATCGGCTACGTTTCTCAAGAAGACGTTTTATTTGAAAATTGTACCGTATATGAGAATATGTATCATTACGGAAAAATAAAAAATCCTTTGACTGATAAACAAATTCTCGATAAGAAGATAGACGAGATATTAACAAGAATCAACCTTTTGGATAAAAGAGATCAAACTGTCGGTAACGTTAATAACAGAATCTTAAGCGGCGGAGAGAGAAAGCGGCTTAATATCGCTCTTGAACTTCTTTCCGATACGGATATTTTATTGCTCGACGAGCCGACGTCCGGTCTTTCAAGTTACGATTCTGAAAAAATTATAGATATGCTTAACGACGTATCCAAACTCGGGAAGATAATCTACGTCGTTATACATCAACCGAGCAGAGATATATTTCTTAAGTTCTCGCATCTTCTATTACTAGACCGCGGCGGATATTTAGCTTATTTTGGTTTGACAATCGACTCTTTTTATTATTTTTCAAAGTTTTCCGGTAAATATCCCCGCAATCCCGACGATATCATATCAATACTGGAGCAATCCCGTAAAACTCCCGACGGGAAAACTATTTACGACGAGAAATCCAAAAATAAAAAGCCGCTTAGAGTAAGGACTCCCGAGCAGTGGGACAAAGAATTTAAATTTCGATCAAAAATCGAGATTTTCGAGAAAAAGCCCGACGGCGCGGCTTACTTGCCACCTAAAAAAAAGTATAGCGGAGTTAAAGTTTTTATTCAGTTTTTTCATCTATTTCTTAGGAATATTCTAAATAAATTTAAAGACAAAAGGGCCGTCGCGCTGTCTATAATTCTTCCTTCGGCTATGGGACTACTCGCTCAGATATTCAGATTTACAAGCGGAGACGCGTATCTTTTCAGCGAAAATATTCAAATTCCGAAATTTCTTTTTTTATCGGCTATAGTAATCGTCTTTTTGTCAATATCTAATTCGATTAACGAGATACTTAACGAGAAAGTGATTATTGAAAAAGAACGTCTCATCGGTTATTCTTACCTTTCTTATTATATAAGCAAGTTGATATATCTTTTGATAGTAGCTTTCTATCAAATCTTAATTTATACCGCAATTACCTTTTTTATTTTAAAGATTCCGGTTTTTAAAAATTTTACTTTTTTCCTCAAGTTTTTATTACTATCGCTTGTCGGGGCGGCTTCGACTTCGGCCGTCGGGCTATTTATATCGTCTTTTCTAAAATCTGAGAAACAGGCCTTTATGATGATACCGGTTTTTATTATACCTCAGATAGTTTTTGGCGGAATGTTTATTAATTTTAACGATATGCAAAGCGGCGTCGCTCAAAAAGGGAGACCCGTTCCGGAGATTTGCGACGCCATGCATTCGAGATGGATGTACGAGTCTTATTTAGTTCTATTTCAAAATGAAAAAATTTATAATAGAGAGATAAATAAAGTATTTATTAACTACAATTTAAGAAAAAACGGCGACGATAAAATAAAAACTGCTTATCCGGTAGTAGACGTATTTAACCGAAAAGCGGAATATATCCGGTCAAACGGGGATAAACTGTCGGGAGCGCAAATTATCAAAAACATTTCTTTGGGCAATACCAATATTTTCCCTTCGGTAGATAAAATATTGTATTATAAAGTAATAAATGCTTATCAATATAACTTACTGGTAATGGTTGTAATATTTTTAGTATTTTCGGCGGGGTGTTATATAAAGCTAACTTACCGCTGATTATTTTTGAAGAATGTTGCTACCGCTACTCCGTCGCCGAAACTTCGCGGACTCATATTTTGACATTCGCCTAAAAAACCGGTATAAGCGCTTGATATTTCCAACGAAAACGGAGGAGTTTTCTTTTTTATCAGGGCGACGGTATCGCCAGAGTATATTTTGACGCCGAGTTCCGAGACTGTGTCCCCGCCGGCTACCGTTATCCGCCGGTCGTCCTTATTAATAATAAAGTCAATCGCAGTCGTTCGGCTCGCTTTGAGAACGCCGCCTATGATAAAATAATCTCTCGTTGAATTAATAGCCTCGTCAGGAGGTATGTCGCTATTCAAGGCGGAATCGATAGCGTTATAGACGTCGTCGACCGGAGTATATACCGAATTTACGGAGATTTTTAGAACTATAACTATTACTACCGCCTCGTTTACCGAATCGGTTTTGATCAAAATATTACGCTTTGACTCGTTAGCCGGTTCGTAGAAATATAACGAATTATCTGAAAACTTTGTTTCGTTTTTAGGGGGCGAAGTTGGATCTTCAATTTGCGCGATAATCAGGGACGAGTCGTCCGCCGCGGCGGTTATTAGGTATTTTTCTTTACCGTTAAAATTATAGGGGATTTTTTTCTCTTTTCCCGGACCGACTGTAAAACCGAAAATCGACTTACCCGAGTCGACGGAGTATCCCAAAGTCTTTAGGTTAGGAGAAATGCGTAAGAATTTCACAGCGGCTCCTTTAACGTTCGACGTTAGTTCGTCGCTATAAATAGATAAAATAGGATATATTAACAGTAGCGCAAAAACGCTTATCTTTTTTATTTGAGCCGCTCCTTATTATTTAGTAATAACCGTTATCCTCTGGTTAAATAAAATGAGTTTTTTCCGTACAATACGCCTATTTTTTTTATTTTTATACAATCGTCGTAAAATTCAAAATTTTTATCTTTCAGAAAATCGTTAAGTTCGTCGGCTTTTTTCTCGGGATTGATATCCAACATTTGATAAAGCTCATTTAACGGAAATTTAAAAGTGTAAGATCTCTCCGAGTCTTTTCTAGGATCAATACCGGCGAGCTTTAATTTTGAGGTAAGAAGGTAGTATATTTGTCCCGGAGCGTTGTAAATATTTGAGCAAATTATCTGTTGTTGGACCATCCATATTCTTCTGGTCAAATAAATAAGAATTTTTACGAACAGAGAAGGCGGCAATTTGCTAATCCCTTTTTTATCGACGATCATGAGAGTCGTCTCTTCTTCTACCGACGCCGTAGCGTTTCTCGGCTTGTCGTTTAGGATCGCCATTTCGCCGAAGATGTCTCCTTCGCCGAGTATTGCAAGAAGAGTCTCCTCGTCTCCTTTAAGTTTTGTAATTTTTACCTTTCCGCTTTTTATGATAAAAAAATTTTCGGCTAGCTCATATTCTGTGAAAACCACGCTGTTTGGTTGTAAAGTTTTATATGAAATTAATTGGTCTGTTTTTATAATGTCGACGCTGGGGAGTTTTTGCAAAAGAGCGTTTGTTTTTGCCAACTCCTTTTCGTTATCCTTGATTTCAAAAGAGTAACTTTTAAGTAAGCGAGCCGCTTTTTTATATTGTTTTATAGAAACGTACTTTTTTGCTATTTCAAATACGCGGTCTTCTCTTTTATCTGTTGAAGAAAAGAAATCGATCTTGACCAAATCTTTATCTAACTTCCTCAATATTTCAGAGTATTCCGATAAAATTTTTAGTATTATTTTGGGATGATCGTTGTACAACTCCTCAATTTTCTCTTTAGGAATAACGAGAATCTCGCAATCTGTCAGAGCTTGAACCGTTTCGTTATCTGAAACGCCCGTTATACACTGAATAATCCCGAAAATAAAACCGTCTTCCCGAATATCTTCGACGTTACCCGTAATATCGTTAGTTCTGGTTATTTTTATTTTACCTGATTTAACGATATAAAACTCTTTAAGATTAAATTTCCCTTCAAGATAAATAAATGCGTTCTGAGGATATTTCTTCGTTTCAACTTTCATACAAATCCTTAATGCAAATTTTCTAAATATTTTAAGACGGTTCTTATCATTACTCCGGTCGCTCCTTTTGTAAAATAAAAGTCGTCCTTAGCGATATAAGCCGGCCCGGCAATATCTAGATGCGCCCATTTCTTATTATCGATAAAATTTTGTAAAAATAAAGCGCCAATTATACTACCGGCTTCTTTCGCGGGATTTCCGATGTTGGCCAAGTCCGCGACGTCGCTTTTAAGGTACTCTTTATAATCTTCGAATAAAGGAAGCTCCCAGATAGTTTCGTTTGTCGAGAGCGACGCCAAAAGCAGGTCGTTTTTGAGCTCTTCGTCTCCAAAAAATCCCGCTACCATTTTTGAACCCAGCGCGACGACGGCCGCTCCGGTTAGCGTGGCAAAGTCGATAGTTATATCGGGATTTTTAGTATCGGAATAGGACAGCGCGTCGGCCAATATAAGGCGTCCTTCGGCGTCTGTATTTTTTACCTCGACGTATTTGCCCTTATGACTTTTTATTATATCGGAAGTTCTGTAAGAATTTGCGTCGACGCTGTTTTCTGCAAGCGGAATCAACCCGATTATCTTAACGGGAAGCCGCTCTCTAGATGCAGAATCGATGATCGCTAATACCGTCGCGGCTCCGGCCATATCCGACTTCATATCGTCCATAAAATTTCCCGGTTTGAGATTGACGCCGCCTGTATCAAAAACTATTCCTTTACCTACAAGACAGACCGTTTTGAAGAATTTTGGCGGATTATAGGTTAATTCTATCAATCTAGGCGGTTTGGGTCCCCCCGAGCCGACGGCGGCGATCAAATTCATTCCGTTTTCTAAAAGATTTGAGTTATCGAAAACTTTTATATCTAAAGAGTTTTTTTGAGCTAATTCTTTCGATATTTTCTCAATATAGTCGATAGTTGCGACGTTAGCCGGCGAATTGATAAGATCTCTTGCCAAATATATAGAATCTGATACGATCTTAGCTTTATCTACAATGTTTTGGAAGTTATCTATATTTTGATCGGATATAATTGAAACGGAATTTACCTTAAAACTGTTGTTCTTTGATTTGAAATGATTGAAAGTATAATTTGATAAACTTAAAGACTCGATTATAGAATATACGGCGTCGTTTAAGTCGATTCCAAATTCTTTGTATATCAGAATTATGTCAATATCGGTAATAAACTCCGACTTTGCTTGTCCTAAGGCTATTGAGGCGTATTTTCTCAGATTTTCAATGTTTATATCTTCTTTTTTACCGATATTGATAAATATATACTCTTTTGAATCTTGGTAAATATTTTTTACCGACCCGAAAGAAGATATAAACTCTTTTATCTGATAAATAGATTTAAACGCTTCTTCGTTAATCGGTATGTAGTTATTAATTATTTGAAAATCTTTAAGCTCCCAGTTTTCGCAAAACGGTATTACGGCGAATTTGTTTTTGGGTTGATTTGAATAATTGAATTTCATTTATAAATCCTTTATAGCGAATCTTAAATATTATTTATATTTTATTACAAACGCAAATATTATAATTAATTACAACGAAAGTCAATTCTTAATATCGGGAAGTTGTAATCCGTCAGTTTTTGGGGAGATTTCTACTCAGACAATCGCCGTATCGCAGAAAAAGATAAAATAAAAAAAATCCCAAAAAAATAACCGGTCGCCTAAAAAAAATAATATTATTTGACAAAACTGCATTATTTAATTAATATTAATTTAACAAATATTACAAATAAGGAAAATATTATGGGATTTTTAGACAACATTGCGGGAAACGTTTTAAAAAACGTTCTAACCGGAGGTAGTAAAAAAAACAACGCAAACAACGGGGGGGGTTTTGGGTAACATAGCGGGAAGCGTTTTAGGCAACGTTTTCGGCGGGGGTAACGACGATAAAAACAACTCAACCTCGGCGATTATGAAAGTAGTAATGGGCTTGGTAACGACCGGAGGTTTGTCGAAGGTAGTCAATATGCTTTCTTCTTCCGGACTATCAAAACAAGTAGCTTCGTGGATTGGCAAAGGGGACAACCTCCCCGTATCCGGCGATCAGATATCCAACGCGTTAGGCGCAGATTTTCTCAAGCCTATAGCGAGCAAAACCGGACTGGATATGGGAAGCGTTGCAAGTTCGTTGGCTACTATACTGCCGGGCGTTATAGATAAATTCACGCCGGATGGAGAAGTCGACGACGACGCTATTAAAGAAAAAACCAAAGACGACGGATTTGACCTAAGCGACGTTGGAGATATAGTCGGCGGATTGAGCAAATTTCTAAAATAACTCAGCTTCATTCAAATTTATAAAGAGCGATCTTGTCTTCCAGAGTTTTTATACTTTGGAAGACGTTGTTAAAATTGACGTTTATCTCGTCGAAGAAAGCGATAGTATTCTTAATCTCGCCTGTCAGATTGACGTAAGATAGCCGTATGTTAGATACCGCTCCGTTTAGTTCGGAAATCGATCCCTTGATGTTTGTCGAATCTTTTTTTAGCAAATCGCTGTTTGTTATAAGACTTTTGTTTGTATCAAGCATCGATTCTATTTCCTTCATATTATTAGTGGCAATTTTGGTCTGTTCGTTTGATAAGACTTGTATATCGGCGAGCGTCTTCTTTGTCTTTTCCGTATTGTCCGTCATACCGTTGAAAATATTTTGAAGCTCTGTTGATATGTTTTTGCCGTTTTGTATCTTATAATTCATCTCTTTGATAAGCTCGCCGATATTTTTAGTTGATTCGGTTGTGTTTTCGGCGAGTTTTCGTATTTCTTCGGCTACAACAGAGAAACCTTTACCGGACTCCCCGGCGTGAGCGGCTTCTATTGCGGCGTTCATTGCTAACAAATCTGTCTGAGAAGCGATATTTGCAATAATATCGACAATTTCGTTGACCTTTACTCTCGTATCGTCTATTTCTTTGATAGAATCGATCGAATCGGCTATCTTTTCGCCGGATTTATCTATCGACGACAACATCAGACCAAAAGCTTCGATAGTTTTGAAAATATACTCGGATATATTTTTAAACGCCAAAATAAACGATTTCATCGAATTTGAATTATTTTCAACTGTTGTAGACTGTTTATTAGTAAGTTCGATGGAATATTCTATCTGTTTTATCATTTCGTTGAAAAAAGCGACGGCCTTGTTTATCGAATCCGCCTGATATCCTATATCTTTCTCAACGGTAGATATTATCGTATTAATTTTATTTATTTTTTCAATCGTGTTGTTAAAAAGAACCGAGGCGTTTTTGCTCATATTAAAAACCGAATTGATCGAAATCTTTAATTCTCTAAACGTATTGGAGAGATTTGAGATTATTTTATTAATATCGCTCGTTAAATGCCCGATCTCGTCAAAACTCGTTATGTTTATTCTTTTAGAAATATCCACCTCCTCTTCGGATAATTTTATAACCTGAGAATTAAGATTTTTTATATACATAACAAATTCAATCAAAATTATTGCAAATAATATTATACACAATGAGAATATTACTAAACCTATCGTTATATAAAATGAAAGTCCCGAACTTTTAACTATATCCCGACTTACGCTGTCTTTGAGTTTTGTTAATATCTCCTCATTATTAAGCTTTCCGTTTTCGACGTCTTTTATAATGCTTTGGATCTTTTCATTATTTTTAACAATTATTCTTTTTTCGCTATGAAAATACGTAAGTCCAAAAAATGAAGCCATAACTAAAAACAAAAATAACGTCGGTATATATAATTTTTTAAAAACCGATTCGTACTTTTCTTTTTTTAACATAGAATCAAAACTAAAAATATTAAGTTTTAACTTCGCCTCTATCAAAATCATATTTGTTATTCGCGCTGTAACGGTACCGTTAACAAAGCCCCACAATACTGCCGCTATAAATCTTGATATAACTATGTCCGCTACGTAAGTCCCTCTAATTATATCGGGAAGGACGTTTAGTAAAGTTCCTAAAGGGTAAAATAAACAACCTATTATAAAATAAAAAGAGTACATATTTACCAGAGAGAAACGCGCCTTTTCGATTTGAGCGCTATCGGGAATAGCGCCGTTGTCTATTTCAAGGAAAACTTTTTCAGCCGGCCGATAAAATAGATACACCGCGATAGTTCCGATTAAGGAAAAAAGCGGGACAATAAATAACAATAATTTTTTTATAAAATGAATCTTATCTTCATAAGAAAGATTAAAAACAAACGGAAGCAGTAGACTATATATAGTAGCGGACAAAACGATACTCAAAAAAGTAGCCGTCATTAATTTTCGCGTAAATCTATTTTTTAAAAATAAACTCATCTTTATCCTCCTATCGTATATCAACGAATTATATCATAGAATATTATATATTATAATAAAAAATTTATTTATGAATATTTTGAAAAAATATTGAGATTTTTGAGCGAATAAAAAATGCGGGCGCTTGCCGTCCGAGAAAAG
>JAGOCL010000398.1 GCA_017998755.1 Spirochaetota bacterium
TCCTGTTCGTCCCATATTTCTCCGACTAACTCTTCCAAAATATCTTCAAGCGTAACCATCCCCATCGTTCCGCCATATTCGTCGGTAATAATAGCAATATGAGATTTTTTCCTTTGAAGCAGTTTAAGTAGCTGGGATATCTTAATCGTGTGAGGAACAAAAATAACCGGATTAATAACTGACGACAGCGGTTTGTTTTCAGTTATAACATAATTATAAAAATCTTTCTGATTGATTATCCCAATAATGTCGTCGAGAGATTTTTTATAAACTGGCAATCGAGAATATTCGCTATCTTTTAATATTTTCTTTATTTCATCATTATTATTTTCTATTGATATAGCGACAATTTCTATTCTTGGAGTAAGTATATCTTTTGCGGCGACGTCGTTAAAATCAATTGCGCTTTTTATTATCTTTCCTTCATGAGAATTAAACACTCCTTCTTTCTCCGCCTCTTCTACAATTGTGATTAGCTCCTCGTCTGTAATTCCCTGTTTCTTTTTTGGCTTTATAATGAAAGTCAAAAATTTTCGCCAATTCATAAAAACTAAATTTAATGGAGCAAATATTTTTATCAGAATGTTAAGAATAGGCGAAATTAACATTGCAAAAGCTGTTGAATTCTCTTTAGCCAAACTTTTTGGCGTTATTTCACCAAACGTTAATACGACAATAGTCATTATTATAGTTGAGTATGTTATCCCAAATTCCCCGAAATATTTAACAAAAAGAACGGTCGATAACGACGCTAACGCAATATTTACAATATTATTTCCGATTAATACGGTTGATAGAAGGACATCATAATTTGCTGAAATTTTTAAAACCATATTTGCTTTTTTATTACCGTTTTTAGCTAAATTTTTAATACGAATCTTGTTTAACGAAGAAAAAGCCGTTTCGCTTGCCGAAAAAAAAGCCGATAAAGCGACAAGTATAGCTATTGTAATCATAAAAAATACATCATGCATAATATAGTTGATTCCTTTAATAAAACTTTTTTCTATGATACAATCTCTCTCGCGCCGTCGGATATATCGTAGTTGTAGAATTCCGGCTCAAGTCCGGTAACTTTTTGATATTTCTCAGATATTTCGAGTTTTATTCTCTCCAGATCGTTTTTCAACGCTAGAGAGATGGCGCAACCTCCGAAGCCCGCGCCCGTCATTCTCGCGGCGATAACGCCCGAAGTCGAGCGGGCGCTTTGAACTATCGCGTCGAGATGAACTCCCGTTACTTCAAAGTCGGTCTTAAGAGAATCGCCCGATTGGTTTATCAAGCGAGCGAGTAGGTCTAAATTGTCGTTTTTTAAACTCTCAAACGCTTTTAATACCCTATCGTTCTCGCCGACGACGTGGTTTACCCGACGGTATATTATTTCGTCGGCGCTTTTTACTTTGGATTTTAACTCGTCCCACTCCTCTATCGTTACGTCGCCTAATATTTTCTTCGTAATTCCGATTTTTTTAAGAAGTTCAAAGCCGCGCTCGCACTCCCCTCTTCTTTCGTTATATTTGCTCTCTTCGAGCCGCCTTTTTTTATTGGTATTCATAATTAAAATGGTTTTATCTTTAAGATCTATCGTAGAATATTCAAAATCAAGCGTATCGCACTTCATTTTTATAACGCGATTTTCCTTAGCGTTTCCTATGGCAAATTGGTCTAAAATCCCGCATTTTACGCCTACAAAGTTGTTCTCCGCTCTCTGAGCGCATAGAGTTAACTTTATCATCTCTTTTGAGCCGTTTTCAGGAATATCATAACCGTTTATACCCAATATGGCTAAAATTAGCGACATTTCCAAGGAAGCGGACGAAGATAATCCGCTTCCGTTTGGAATATTGCCGTAAACTACGCCGTCGAATCCCTTTTCGATCTTGTATCCATCCGCAGTAAGCTCGACTAAAACCCCTTTTAGATAATCCGCCCAATTGTTTTCTTTTATTTGATTGGTAAAAATATCTACTTTTAAAACTTTATCTGGGAAATTTAGGGAATGTACGTTAAATTCGGAGGAAGAATTCCGCTTAACCAAGACGTAAGTTCCCGCGCTAACCCCCGCCGGCATACAATATCCGCCGGTATAGTCTGTGTGTTCCCCGATTATGTTAATTCTACCCGGCGCAAAAAAAATCCGGGCTTTTTCATTATTACTAAATATTTTTGAATATTCCGAAAAGAGATACTTTACAATGTCTTTGTTCATAAATTATTTCCAATCGAGGATTCTTCGTTCTCCCTCTAGCGCTTTGATTTCGGTAATATCCTGCGATACCTCCAGCGTCCCTTTATAAGCTCCGGTTTTGTCGTAAAGCGCAAAATATCTAATGTAGATATATTTTCCGCCCATATTTATCCAAAAATCAGCTTGACTTTTCTCTTTATTTTTAAAACTTTGTAAGATTTTACTAACGACGTCGACGCTTTTTTGAGGATGACAATTGTGAACGTCTCTACCGATAACGCCGGGGCTCCTCGGAAATATACGCTCCGCGTTGTTTGAATAAAACTGAACCTTATCGTTCTCGTCCACAAACGATATATCGACGGGAAGATTAACAAGCATAAGATTTAACTGTTCCAACGAGAGATTACCTACGTCCAAAGCAAGATTATCTTTCAAATCCGGCGTCTTAGCCAATTCCTCTTTTTGCGCCTTTTCGGTTTTGTCTTTTTCTATCGCTTTAGCGAGCGACGCATCCCATAAATTGCCCGGTTTGATCCACGAGTAACCGATGTGACTCTCGCCGTTTTTTATAGCGATCCACTCGGCGTTTGTAAGTTTATTAACCGCCGTCGGGAATAAAATTTTCTCCTCTTTAAAAATCATGCCGTTTGTTTCGTCGATTATTTTTTTTGCGAGTTTCACTACCTCGTCCCATTTTTCTTTAGACATTAAATCGTCCGCTTCTTTAAATAATTTTCTAACGTCGTCGTGTTTAGCCCACATAACTTTCGAAGGTCCGGTAAATCCTTTTTTTTCCAGATATGGGAAAAGTTGATTCTCTTTTCTAAGATAATGAAAGTTTATATCTTTGAGCCGTTTAAATTTCTCTACGAACTCTTTTTTTACGGAATCTTTGCTCGCGTCCTTTTTTAACTTTTTTATCAAATCCGCAATAGTTTTATTTATCTTCTTTAACTCTTTATTTTCTTCTATAAAAGTATGGATAGGATGCCCGGAC
>JAGOCL010000399.1 GCA_017998755.1 Spirochaetota bacterium
ATTAAAAAAAGTGTGTATATATTACACAATAGCGTAGAAAACGGGCTATTTTGTAGAAAATTTATACGAACGAATAATCTTATCCAATTAATTCGTTCATTAAATCGTCGATATTGAAAAATCCTTTTTTGCCATAGATCCATTGAGCCGCCACAACGGCTCCCGTAGCCAAACCTTCTCTCGTTCTAACTCTATGAGTCAATTCGATCGTATCGGCTATTGAATCAAATAATACCGTATGAGTTCCCGGAACATAGCCGCCTCGAATCGATGCGATATGTATCTCGTCGTTTTCGATTTTTCTATTGAGTTTGTCTTCGACTAGTTTGTTTTTGTTAGAAAGATTCTCTTTTAAAATATTGCCTATCATAATCGCCGTTCCGGACGGGCTGTCCTTCTTCTCCTTATGATGAAGTTCGTAGGACATTACGTCGTATATGTCGTTAAATTTATCAAATTTCTTTGACGCGTCTTTTAATATTCTAAAAAATATGTTTACCCCAAGAGAGAAATTTCCCGACCATATAAAGCCGATTTTGTCGCCGACTATCTTTTTTACATCGTCTAGTTTGTCGTACCAACCGGTAGTTCCCATAACGAGATTAACGCCGTAATCAACCGATTTTTTTATATTTTCGATAGCGGTATCCGGGAAAGAAAAATCAATCGCAACGTCGACCCCTTTTGTAGATTCCAAATTGTACTCTTTGAAATTCGCTTCCGGATTAAATTTATCTATCGTTATATAATCATTAATGTTTTTATCTTTCAGAACTTTTTCGATCTGTTTACCCATCTTTCCGTAACCGATAATTGCGACTTTCATAAAACTTCCTTTTTTTAGAATTTATTCTTTATACTTAAAATTTTGTTTATTGTCAAAAAATATTGAACAATAATAGAAATTTGATTAAGTTTTATTTACTTGAAATTAAAACATCTTGGAGGATTGCAATAGTCTAGCCGGATGAAAAGAAATTATCAGATAACTCAAAAAAAACGGCGGTTTATTTCGGCTTTGCGTCATTTTAATAGAGACGTTACTTTAATCGATTCTTTTTATCGACTTTTACAATTAAAGGTTTGTGCTTTTTCGCCTCTTCTTCAGTCATAATACCGTAAGCGATAACTACTACTTCGTCCCCGGGATATCCCAGTCTTGCCGCCGGACCGTTCAAGCAAATAATGCCTGATCCTCTCTCGCCGTCGATAATATAAGTTTCGAGACGACTACCGTTATTCATATTTAAGACTTGAACTTTTTCATTTTCAAACATATTCGCTTTATCGAGCAAATCCCTGTCTATTGTTATGCTCCCTTCGTATTCAAGCACCGCTTCGGTTACCGTAGCCCTATGAATTTTTGATTTCATCATAGTTACCAACATATTTCTTCTCCAATTATATGATTATCTATCAATCTTGTTTTTCCAATATAAACCGCAACCGCTAATATATTTCCTTTTTCAACAAATTCGACATTTGTCATATTTTTATCTACGACGCTAATATAATCAATTTTTGCCGAAACGATTTTACTTATATTGTTTTCAAAGAATTTGATAATATTTTTAGAATAAATTTCTCCATTTTCTATTAATTTTATAGCTTTTTTCAACGCGACATTTATTATTAACGAATCTACCCTCTCTTTTTCAGAAAGATAGCGATTTCTGGAACTCATCGCAAGCCCGTCGTCTTCGCGAATAATAGAACAAGGTATAATCTCTAGATCAAAATTTAAGTCGTCGACCATTTTTTTTATAATATATAGTTGCTGAATATCTTTTTTCCCGAAAAAAGCTTTATCCGGTTTTATAATATTAAACATTTTTGATACGATTGTCGCGACGCCCCTAAAATGACCCGGTCTTTTTGCTCCGCAAAGATTAGAGCCAAGATCGTTTATATCGACAAAAGTTTTTAAATTATCTCCAATAATTTCTTCCACAGTCGGATTAAAAAGAATATCCACCCCGGCTTCCTCGCAGATCCGAATATCTTGTTCTATTGGTCTGGGGTATTTATGAAAATCCTCATTGGGACCAAACTGAATAGGATTAACAAAAACTGATACGATTGTAATATCGCAGTTTTGTTTAGATTTTTCTATAAGAGAAACATGCCCTTTGTGAAGAGCTCCCATTGTCGGAACAAGTCCTATTGATTTACCGCTATTTTTATATTCAGATATCTTATAACGAATTTCTGAAATGCTTTTTATATAGTCCAAGTCAAAACTCCCCTTTCAAAATCTCGATTGTATCGTCCGAGATACTGAAAACGTTAGATTCTGCGGGAAATTTAAAATTGTTGATTTCTTCTATATAACTTGAAATACCCGCTTTAATAGATTCTCCAACGTTAACGAAGTTTTTTACAAACTTGGGCTTGAAATTTTGACATACGCCGATAAGATCTGTTATTACCAAAACTTGACCGTCCGTATATTTACCCGATCCTATTCCTATCGTTGGTATTTCTAGCTTTTCCGTAATAAGTTTAGCAAGTTTCTCAGGAATGCATTCAAGCGTTATTGCAAAAACGCCGGCTTCTTGAAGCGCTAGCGCGTCTTTGATTATTTTTCTTGCGCTATCAAGATTTTTCCCTTGAACCTTAAATCCGCCAAAAACGTTTATTGATTGAGGAGTTAGTCCTAAATGCCCCATAACCGGGATTTTAGCTTTAGCAAGAGCTTTTACTTCGTTTATTATTTCTTGACCGCCCTCTAATTTAACGGCTTCGGCTCCCGACTCTTTTACTAATCTACCGGCGTTTTTTACGGTATCTTCCGGAGATATTTGAAAAGATAAAAACGGCATATCCGATATAATAAATTTATCTTTAGCCCCTTTTTTAACGGCTTTTGTGTGATAAATTATATCATCTATCGTAACCGATAGCGTATCGTCGTTCCCTTGAAAGGCCATCCCAAGAGAATCTCCGACTAAAAGGGAATCTATACCGGTTTCGTTAAGAAGAGCCGCCGTCGAATAATCGTAACAAGTAACCATTGATATTTTTTCTTTTGATTTCTTGTCAGAAAAAATATTAATATAATTTTTCATTAACGATCCTTGAAGGAAAAAATTTACGACGATATTATATTTTTTTCGATTAAAAATCAAATATAATATAACAAATTTACAGACGAAAAATTTCCTGTAGATATAATAT
>JAGOCL010000400.1 GCA_017998755.1 Spirochaetota bacterium
AAGGAGTATACGCTAAAATATTTAGCCGAAAAAGCGGGAGTGAGCGATAGTCTTATTTCGCAGATAGAGAGAAACAGAGTTTCGCCCGCTATAGAAACGCTTTTGAATATCGCAGAAGCTCTCGATATCGACCTCGAGTATCTTTTTGCGGATTATAAAAAATCCAAGAAGGTCGTTATCTCAAACGAAGGTAAAAGAAAAATCGTCGCGACGGACGGCGTCGTCTACGAACAGATATCGAGAACGACCGACGAGAAAGCCAGATTCGCTTTTGAAACGTATATTATTAGGATTCAAGCCGGATCAAAAAGCGGGAGCGCGGAATACGGCCATCCCGGCAAAGAGACGGGGTATATTATGGAAGGTAAAGCCGAATTTATAACGGGTAACGACTCTTATATATTGAAAAAGGGCGATAGCGTTTCATTTGATTCGGACATACCGCATATTTTGAAAAATATCGGGGATAAAGAATTAATAGCTTTTTGGGCGGTAACTCCCCCAAAAAGTTTTATGGATAAAATATAATTTAAGGAGGATTATTATGGGTAAAACTATTGCGGAAAAAATATTCGACGCTCATTTGGTCGACCAACCGTTCGATGGGGCTTACGCCTTGAAACTTGACGCGGTATTTTGTCACGAGATAACTACGCCGATAGCGATAGAGGATCTTGTAGCGAGAGGGAACGACAAAGTATTCGATCCGAATAAAATCAAAGCGGTCATCGACCACGTAACGCCGGCAAAGGACTCAAAAACCGCGGCGCAGGGTAAGATAATGCGGGACTGGGCTAGAAGGCATAATATCAAGGACTTCTTCGACATAGGAAATAACGGCGTGTGCCATGCGATATTTCCGGAAAAGGGATTTGTCCGACCAGGTTACACGATAATAATGGGGGATTCGCACACATGCACTCACGGAGCGTTTGGAGCGTTCGCCGCCGGCGTCGGAACTACCGATCTTGAAGTCGGCATTTTGAAAGGGGTATGCGCTTTTAAGTATCCGAAAACCATCAAATTTGAGTTGACGGGTAAACTCGGCGCAGGCGTTTACGCGAAGGACGTAATTCTGAATATAATCAAAGAAATCGGCGTAAACGGCGCAACCGATTGCGTTATGGAATTTACCGGTAGCGTTATAGACGATATGTCTATGGAGTCGCGTATGACGCTTTGCAATATGGCTATCGAAGCCGGCGGAACGGTTGGAATATGTTATCCTGACTCAAAAACCGTCGATTACCTCTGGGATTTCATAAAATACGACTATAAAGATAAAGAATCGGCTATAAAAGAATATAGCGGTTGGATATCCGATAAAGACGCTAATTATGAAAAAGTCGTCAAGATAGACGCGGCCAAAATCGAGCCGTCTGTAACGTTCGGATATAAGCCGGATCAGGTAAAGACCGTCGCCGAGATGAAAGGGACGAAAGTCGATCAGATTTATATCGGCTCTTGCACCAACGGTAGAATCGAAGACTTAAGAATAGCGGCGGAAGTTTTGAAAGGGAATAAAATATCTCCGTCGGTTAGAGGCATATTGTCGCCTGCGACGCCGCATATTTACCGAACGGCGCTGAAAGAGGGAATAATCGATATTTTTATGGAAGCGGGTTTCTGCGTAACTAATCCCACTTGCGGCGCTTGTCTCGGTATGAGTAACGGCGTATTGGCCGAAGGAGAAGTATGTATATCGACTACAAACAGGAACTTCAACGGCAGAATGGGTAAAGGCGGAATGGTTCATCTTGCCAGTCCCGCAACCGCGGCCGCATCGGCGATAACGGGCGAGATAACCAACTCAAAATTGTATAAAGGGGGCATAAAATGAAGAATTTTGACGGAAAAGTATTGTTTTTAGATAGATCCGACATAAACACCGACGAGATTATACCGGCTAAATACTTGACGGAAATAACCAAAGCGGCTTTGAAACCTTATTTGCTGGAAGATCTCAAACTAGCCGGTTTTGATCCGAAAAACAATATAGAAGGTAAAAAAGCGGTAGTAACGAGAGAAAATTTCGGTTGCGGTTCGTCGCGCGAACACGCCCCGTGGGCTCTCGAGGTTAACGACATGAACGTAGTATTCGCCGTAAACTTCGCCCGCATATTCAGGCAGAATATGTCAAACTGCGGAATGTTAGCCGCCGAAATGACCAAAGAGGATATCGACGATATTTTCAATAACTTTGGCGGTAAAGAAACTACCGTAAAAGTAAATATTAACGATAAAACCGCCGAATTCAGTTCGTCCGGTAAAACTAAAAAATTTAAATTCAACATCTCCGACTTTGATAAAGCTCTTATCGAAGCCGGCGGCTGGGTTGACTTTGCAAATAAGAGGTATTAAGTAAAACAGCGCGCGTAATCGGACTAGCCGATTACGCGCGCTTATTTTGTTTATATAGCTTGTTACTGCTGAATAGCTATCCAGAACAGCATAAAAGGACTAATCGCTTTCTCGCCTTCTTTTATATCGACCGCAGACCAATATAGCCGCGCCGTATCTCCGTCCTTTATGTTTTTTGAAAATATCGTTATCTTATCCGGCTCTATCAGCATCCCTTCAAACCAATGTCCATCCCAGCTCGCGTCCTTATAAAGATCCGCTCCCCCTTTGTATGTAATGTAACTTATAGTTCTAGTCGCAGATCTATCGGCGGTATTATCTAGTATAGCGGTTCTATCGCTTGATTTTTGCGCTGAATTCTCGCCGGGAATCGCGTCGACTACGGTATAGTCGTTCAACTCGCCCCATTGCTTTGGTCTCTGAGTCGCAAAAACCGCTACGCGAGCGCCGGGTTTTAAAGAAAGATAGTTTGAATTTACCGTATTCAAAGATACGACGATCGCCTTTTGATTATAATCGTAAGAAACGTCGTATTTGTTTTGTTCGTATAGAGATCTTTTATAAATTTTTTGTTCAAAAGCCAACGGCGTTATGACGTTGTTATCGACGGTCGCGTCTTCCAGAGGAGAAATCAAGGCCGACGCGTAGTTTGAATCGTAATATAATATCTGCGAGTATTCGAAAAGATTGTAGTTATCCGGATTGACGTCGGCGGTAGTATCCCATTTTCTCCCTATTAAAGCTCCGTTATCTGAAGACGCTTTTATATGAATATTTGGGCGCCATTTATCAAATTTTATAGCGGGAAGCCCC
>JAGOCL010000021.1 GCA_017998755.1 Spirochaetota bacterium
GTATCAAATCAACGTCCGGAAGTAACTCTTTTGTCGATAATACGGCGATACTTTTATGAATATGAGAGCATATCTCCCATAACGCTTTTCTTATCTGCGGTTGAGTAACTATAACGGGCTGAAAACCTTTTTCAAACATCTCGGTAACTTTGTCTTTTATAGCGTTTTGTATCAGATGTAAAACGTCCGGCCTCAATCTCAATATCGGGAAGCCCTCTTTATCTAGCTCCATATTCTTGTAAATCTCCTGTTCGATTTTTGGATGTACTCTCAAAATGTTGAGTTTTCTCTCTTCCATTAGATATTTATTGCATATTACTCTTTTTAGCGCCTGTCTGACGTATTCTATAAGTTCAAAAATTTGAGTTTGAGGATTATGTTCCGACAAAGTTTCTAGAATTGTGATAAGGTCGCGAATCGAAACCCCCTCTTTCAACAAATTTTGCAGTATCTTTTGAATTGAAGACATCTTGTAATCTTTCAAAACGTCTTCGGTCAGCGTCGGGAAATCTGATTTGAAAGCGTCGATTATCTGTTTGGTCTCTTCCCGTCCCAATATTTCGTGGCAGTGAGTCTTTATCAGTTCTTGAATATGCGTTGAAATTATTGTCGGCGGATCAACCACGGTGTACCCGAGAGATTCGGCTTTTTCTCTGTCTGATTCTTTTATCCATCTTGCAGGTAGCCCGAAAGCCGGCTCGGAAGTAGTTTCCCCCTCTATAACCTCGTATCCTTCCCCCATAGCGAGAAGATAGCCGATTTTTATACTATGCTTGCCGATCTGTTGACCTCTTATATAAAACCCATACTCGTTAGGTAAAAGCCGCATATTGTCTTGTATTCTTATAGGCGGCACTACCATACCCATATCGAGCGCTAAATTTCTTCTGATACCGGTTATTGAGTTTAACAATTCGGCGCCTTTATTTTTATCTACAAGAGGTATAAGTTCGTACCCTATATATAAAGAGAGAAGGTCGGTTTTAATCAGCGACGTTACATTTTCAGGACCTTTTTGCTCCTCTTTTTGAGCGCCGGCCCCTTTGCTAGTCTCTTTTTCAGCTTTCTTCTTATCCGAGCTGTAAAGCGCGTATCCCGAAGCAAACATCGCGATAGAAAGTATCAGAAGAACTATATGAGGGAATCCCGGTAAAATCCCTAATACCAGAAGAACCCCTCCGGATATAAAAAATATTCTGTACTGATTGGCTATCTGCTTCCAAACGGCCGATCCAAGCGAATCTTTGGACTGCGACCGCGTTACAATAAGACCGGTGGCGGTGCTTATTAAAAGCGAAGGTATCTGACTGACTAAACCGTCGCCGATTGTTAGCGGTATATAATTTTGAAGCGCGACATTAAAATCTTCTCCTCTAACCAGCATTCCGACTGTAAAACCGCCTATGATATTGACTATCGTAATAATGATCCCGACGATGACGTCTCCCTGAACGAATTTACTCGCTCCGTCCATATTTCCGTAGAACTGCGCTTCGATTGATAGCGCTTCTCTCTTCTTCAACGCCTCTTCTTCTTTGATAACGCCGTTTTGAACGTCCATGTCTATCGCCATATATTTGTTTGGCATCGAGTCGAGAGCGAATCTGGCGGCGACTTCCGATACTCTGGTCGATCCTTTAGTGATTACTATAAATTGAACAAGAGTTATGACGACGAATATTACCGCGCCGATTACCATACCCGAGGCGTCGTCCGTACCAACGACGAAAGTGCCGAAAGCTCTAACCATTTTACCGTCAAAATCAACCCCTTTTGATAGTATAAGTTTTGTCGAACTGACGTTGACGCCCAACCGGAAAATAGTAGTAACAAGCAATAGGGAAGGGAATATTGAGAATTCGACCGCCGACTTTACGTAAGTTACGGTAAGCATGATAAGCACCGAACTGAGAAGACTCAACGACATTAATAAATCCAGCATAAACGTCGGCATCGGTATGATGAGCATGAGAACCGTTACTAAAATGAAGACCGCAAATATCATAGTCGGTTCAGTAAAAATTTTTGAGATATTAATTCCGCTTTTATTCTCCGGCATATTATCCCCCCTTTAACTTTCTAAAATTCAGGCAGTTTCCTGAAAAATTATTATCAGATATAATATCTGATTTAAACTACCGCTTCCTTCTGTTTATGTTTATAAGCGAGTATCAGCGCTTGTATTACCATCCCGTACAGCTCTTTGGGTATCTCGCTATTGACTTCGACGTCGCTATATAGCGTTCTGGCCAGCGGCACGTTCTCGTACATAAATATATCGTTTTCTCGCGCGATTTCTTTTATTTTCATAGCGAATTGATCCTTGCCTTTAGCTATTACTTTTGGCGCGTTATCCTGATTGTCTTTGTATCTCAGCGCGACGGCGTAGTGAGTCGGGTTCGTGATAACGACGTCGGCGTTAGGGACCTCTTCCAACATCTTTTTTTCGGAAAGAATTCGTTGATACATCTGTTTCAGTCTTGATTTGACGTTAGGATCTCCGTACAACTCCTTAAATTCTTCTTTTATCTCTTGTTTCTTCATTTTTAACTGCTCTTCATACTGCCATTTAACGAAGAATATATCGAGGATCGCGAAAATCGTAAGAATTATAGTGGATTTGAGTATAACGTCGAAAGACAATTTTAATATAAATATTAGCGATTGAAACAAGCTCTCTTCGTTTATCAATCCCAAAATTTTATCCATTTCTCCATTAATTGTCAGGTATGCGACTATCCCGATAATTACTACTTTTACTATTGATTTAAAGAGATTGAAGAACCCCGTAAACGAAAATACTTGATTTTTGAAGAATTTGAAAATATTTGGACTAATTTTCTTGAAATTAGGCTTAATAGCTTTGGGAGTTATTTTAAAACCAATTTGCATATAATTTGAAAGAACGCCGATTATAAACGCTACTATCGCGATTGGGGCGAAAATCTTAATAATCGGTACAAGAAGATAATCAAAATAAACGCTTGAACTGTTAAGCTCTAATTTTGTCGCATTTTCGAGTATAAACTCCATATTGTTCATCATAATATCAAATATATACTTTGCAAAAAAGTAAATCGCTACAAAAGAAAAAAGCGATATTAGCGACGCGGGAAGATCTTTAGATAGCGCGACCCGTCCCTCTTCTCTCGCTTTTCTTATCTTATGTTCGGTCGGTTTCTCCGTTCGTCCTTCTGATTCCGACGAGGCGAACCTTTGAAGATCGAATATTATCTCCGAGTTTCTATTATAAATGTACGATATAAGGTCGCCGGTTGAGAAAAATATTTTATGTTCCAACTTTTATCTCCTTCATCAAGAGATATAATGAGTTAAACATATCGTTCATGTAGTTGTCCACAAACTCGACAAAGATCGGCAGTAACAGTATAATTACCGCGAACGATACTCCGATCGATATAGGAAATCCTATCATAAGCAAGTTCATCTGCGGAGCAGCTTTTGCGAGCAGTCCCATGCTTATTGATACTAATAGCAGGGACGCGATAATCGGAAGAGAAATTCTCAGAGCGACTAAAAACATGCTTGAGAATATTCCGACAATACCGTAAGGCGAATTAATTATAACGCCGTTTGTCAACGACTCTATGGTAATAAGCCCGTATGAATAATAAAGCTCGTTTATGATAATTAGCGGACCTTTTATTGCGAGAAAAACCATAATAGCTACAAGGTATAAATACTGTCCCATCAACGGAAGGCTTATCTGGCTCATCGGATCGAATACCTCCGAAGCTCCAAGCCCCATCTGGACGGTAAAGTATTGACCGGCTAACTGGTATACTGAAAATGAAATCGTTATACATATCCCAATTGTCGCGCCTATCAGACCTTCTCCTATCGCTATCAGACCGTATTGGACTATATCCGGCGGAACTTCGGGGATATTATCAAAAACTACAGGGAACATTACCGCCGTAACGAAGAAAGTCAAGCCAAGTTTTACTTGATTGATAATGCTGTCCGATTCGTAAAAAGTCGAAGTCAGCATGAGCCCCATCATTCTCGCGAAAACTAGCATAAATTTTTGAAAATATAATACAAAAAACTCCAATTGACTTCCTTTCTATCAAATATCACGGAATCGGCAGAGCCATTTCCGGTATAAGTTCAAAAATTTGTATGGTAAACGCAATTACGGTTCCGGATATCCACGGTCCGAAAATCACTATTGCGACGATAATTGCAAATATTTTTGGAACGAACGTCAACGTCTGTTCTTGGATTGAAGTCGTCGCCTGAAATATCGATATTATCAAACCGACCAACATCCCTATTCCTAAAATTGGGAGCGATATCAGTAACGATATACGCATCGATTCGATCATGATTTCTTTTATAAACTCTGTATCCATTTCCCCCTCCCGATCGCGTTTCTAACCGAAACTTCTGAATATTTGGTACGTCAAGAGTTCCCATCCGTCTACCAAAACGAAAAGAATGATTTTAAACGGTAGCGATATCATAACCGGAGGAAGCATGATCATACCCATAGCCATAAGGGTAGAAGCGATGACCATATCGATAATAATAAACGGTATGAATAACAATATTCCGATCCTAAAACCGACCGTCAGCTCGTTAATGACAAAAGCCGGTATCAGAATATACGTCGGAACGTCCTTGTAAGTATTTGGCGCCGGAAGTCGTCGCATATTCATAAAAAAACCGATATACTTCGGATCGGTCTGTCTGAACATAAAATCTCTTAACGGCGACATCCCTTTTTCGTAAAACTGCTCTATAGACAGACGCTCTTTTGGCGGCGTCGCTTGAGCGTTAAAGAAAGGCTGAATGGCTTCGTTGTTTATGCGGTCGAAAGTCGGAAACATTATGAAAAAGGTCAGAAACAGGGATAAACCGAATATTACTTGATTGGGCGGCATCTGTTGCAAAGAGAGCGCTTTTTTCAAAAAGTCAAATACAATCGCTATTCTCAAAAAAGCGGTAGTCAAAACCGCAATCGACGGAGCCAAAGTCAGAATGGATAGCAAAAACAGTATCTGCAAAGATAACGCTACTTCGTTTGGCGAACGCGCCTCTTCTACGCCGAAATTAATTGACGGAATAGGTATCCTTACCCTGTTGTCTTGAGCGTATGCGGATATTATGTTTAAAAAGCAAAATATAACGATGAATATTATTATGTTTTTTCTCAATGCTTCC
The DNA here is from genome assembly GCA_017998755.1 of Spirochaetota bacterium. Classification (GTDB taxonomy): domain Bacteria; phylum Spirochaetota; class GWE2-31-10; order GWE2-31-10; family MWDO01; genus MWDO01. Next base: position 5,188 of record JAGOCL010000021.1, read on the forward strand.
TCCCAAAAGCGCGTACCGCGTCTTTAAAATATAAGTCGGCGGTACGATTGACTACTCTGAACGTTTACTCTTTCAGTTTATCTATTCTACCTCTCTGTTCTTTTAAATAATCTATCGAATCGACTTCGTAATCAAACTGTTTTTTCTCAACTTTTTTACTGAAAGTTTTCTTGAAAAAATCGGAAATAACGTCGACAAAAGTATTACCCTCGTCGATTTTCTTTTGGGATTGATATATCTCAAGCCGTTCTATCTCTTTTGGATCCGTTATCTCGCCTATGAGGTTAATATTATCGTTTGTAACCCCTAATATCAAGTATTTCCCGTGAATATATACCACTTGTAGCTGTTTTCCGGGGCCGAGCGTTTGAGCGGTAATCACCGACGATTGATCGTCTTTAAAAGTTTTGATATTTAAAGTTTTCTTTATAAAAAGAAAAATAAGATATATCGATAGCAGTACCAAAGCCAATACGATTATAATTTTAATATAGGAGAAATAATTGATCTTTATTTTTACTTTATCGTCGACTTTGCCGGCGTCGGAGGTATTATCCGCGTCCGTTACCCCCATATTTTTCTTGACTTCTTTAAAATAGGCGTCTTCGGATATCGAAGAATCGTCCTGGGAAACGTCTTTGGCCGAAAATGAACAAAAAATTGATATAATTAACGCAAAAAAAACGAAAAGCTTGTAAATTTTATTCCCCCCAGAAAATCTTACTCAAATTTCCATAATAACAGAAAAATAAATTTTGTAAATATAATTTTTATAAAAAATTCAAAAAAAAATTTTTCAAGTTGAAATCGAGGTCGGGAACTCTATTTAATATGTTCGATATAAAGTTATACCGCGCCAATATATAAAAAAAGACCGCCTTTCGAAGGCGGTCTTTTTTTAAACAACTTAGCGTTTACTTTATTTTGATTAATTCAACTTCAAATATTAATGTAGCTTTTGGAGGAATAACTCCCGGGTAGCCTCTTTCGCCGTAAGCGAGGTTGTAAGGGATAATTAGGACTCTTTTTTCGCCGACTTTCATATCCAGAAGGGCTATATCCCAGCCGGGGATAACGTTCTGAACGCCGACGGGGAATTCTATCGGTTGGTTTCGATCGTAAGAACTGTCAAATTTAGTTCCGTTTGTTAAGTATCCGGTATAGTGGGCGGAAACTTGATTACCTACCTGAGGTTTTTCTCCCGAACCTTCTTTAACGACGTAGTATTGGAGACCTGATTTATCCGTAATGATCTTAGATTCTTTAACGTTAAGTTTTTTAAGAAAATTTGTCAATTGGGATTTTTTGTTTTTTTCGATATTTTTAAATTCTTCGGCCGGATTAAATTTTATAGCGTCGTCCCCTTTTCTTGTAATCGTGATTTTATTAATTACGACGGGATTATATGGTTTATTAGCTGAAGCGTCTGTGGAAACGTCTCCTATCGTCATAACGACGTCCATACCGTCTACGACTTCGCCAAACACCGAATGTCTTCCGTCAAGATGCGGAGTAGGAGCGAGCGTTATAAAAAACTGGCTACCGTTGGTATTTGGACCCGAATTGGCCATTGACAAAATTCCCGCAGAATCGTGCTTGAGAGAGGGATCGAACTGATCGTCGACGCTGTAACCCGGGCCGCCGTAACCCATTCCTAGCGGGCAACCGCCCTGTATCATAAACCCTTTAATAATTCTGTGAAAAATTAATCCGTCGTAAAACGGCTTTTTTTGTTTTTCGTTCGTTTTGGCGTCGGTAAATTCCAGCGAACCTTCCGCGAGACCGATAAAATTTCCCGCAATTACGGGGACTTTATCGTAGAAAATTTTACAAGTAAAACTTCCGTAGTTTGTGTCGAATAGAGCTAAAATTTCATTCTCTTGATTTTCAGCTTTTTTACATGAAACGATTGATAAAATTGTGAGAAACATAACAAACATCCTTTTCATAATTATTTCCTTTCAAATTTGAAATACTAATATATTACGTTTATTGTAGGAATATTACATAAAACGCCAAGCGAAAAATGTATCAAATATAATCCCGGTAAATAAGCGAATAAGTATAGTAGTTATAAAATTTTTATCCGTTTATGTCAATAATTCCATTAATATATTTAAACAAACGGCGCAATTATGTTCTAAAGCGGTTAAAATCAAAAATCTCAAATACGACTACGATAGCGCTTGCCGGAACGACGATAAAATATAAAACGGTTAATTTATAAAAGGAAGTAAACGCATAGAAAAAATGTATCGCAGAAAGGGTCGCAAGCGCCGCGCCGGCCCATAAATATTTCTCGACTGAGCCGAACGACTCTGAGAACTTCATATAAAAGAATCCGAACGATATGGATACGAGTAAGCAGGAAAATAACAACGGTATATAAGAAAGAAGCGTTTCGGGGTAATTGTTATTGATAGAGCTAAAGATGTTTGAAACGGAAATAATGCCGGAGTAAAAACTGAATATCAAAATTGACTGTATCGACCAGCCGGCTGACGAAGAAAAATCGGCGAAAAGTTCGTAAATTAAGTGAAATACTGCGATTATAAAAAATGTATATAATAATCCGTCAAAAACAATCGTTTTAAAGAGTATTAAACCTACGTTGGCTTTCAGATGGAAAAATGAGTTAATTATGGAAAAAATAAAATTAAGGACTATCCCAAAAATTACGCCGAATCCAAAGAATTTATACGCCTCGGAGAAACTGCTTTTATCAAGCCATTTTTGTAAGATCACAGTCAGCGTAAAAAAAATTAAAGGATAAATAACCATGTTGAAAAGAAACATAAATCCTCCGAAAGCGACGTTTTCGCCGCGCGTCGTAACAAGCTCTAAACTGTATACGGCGCCATATATTAAACTACAATCGTTTATTTTGCAAATAAAAAGTTAAATATTTGAAGCGATCCGTCTGTTATACGGATACTTTACAGCATAAACCAACTTGTATCGACTTCTCTCGCTATGCTGAATTCAAAATAGATATAACTTGTAAACGACCCTTTATCTTTGATCATATTATACGCGTTTACGTTGACTTCGACGTTTATGATGAGAGGTACGAATTTTGGGTAAACTCTGAAAGCCGTACCTACGGTCAATGCCGGCAATATATGCGCCATATTTTTATCTAGGGTGTAGGGGGTTTCCGTTTCGGTAAGAGAAATGGCTATATCTGTATATAATACCCAATAAACCTGCCAAATAAGGTCTTTTTTTAGTTTTTTACCGAGAATGCCCGGCGTATTGATAGTAAATAACGGTATCCAGTAGTCGAGATTGATTATTAGCCCAAAATATCCCGAATAGGCGCTAAATCCTTTGCCTCTGATCCAATTTCCTATGAAAGTCGAGCCAAACGAGGAGTCTACGCTATGATTGTAGGTCGAATAGATCAGCGCCCGCGCTTTAAATCTGTGGTCTTTGTAAACCGGCAGATATAGTTGATATAATAGTTCAAAACTAGTTTGCAAGTTATTTGATGAATACGATACGCCGGATTTGTAACCGTCCTCGTAAACCGGATCGCCCTTTAGCGTAAAATTGATTTTTAATTTATGGCCGGCGTTTACGATCAGGTCGTCGGATACTTTCTGAGATTTGAGATAATGATCGCTGAATTTAAAATCTTTTTCAAACCAAGCGCTAAGATCGTAAATTATAAACTTATTTATAACGTTATAATTATAGTTTTCAGTTAAATAATTTGCCGCCCAGTCTCTCGAATATCTCAGGTCTATATTGAGACTGATCGGGACGTCGATATAGGGAACGGTATATTTTACGCCTAAAGTTCCTCCGAGAGTTATATTGTTAGCGGTAGAGTTTATCTTACCTAAAGAAGTCGGCTCCCATTTTGAGTTATAATAAAATATAAATCCGGGAGTAAAATAGAGTTCGGTCGTAGGTATATTAAACGTAAATCTAACGTTGGGATTTAAGTCTAAACCGGCGCTATATACAAAGTTAATTCCGGTTAGAATATCCCATATTTTCTCTTTGTCGCCGCCGGAAGCGGCGTCTGTCAGTATGTATTTGCCGTCGTCGTAATTTTTATAATACATAGATTTTAAGAATTTCTTTTCAGAGTCCGTTTCTATTTTGTCGAGAATATCGTCTTCAAATACGGAGAATCCGAACTCTTTCAATAAAAGGTTGTCGTAAAGAGCGCCGTCGGAATTTTGATTAACTGTAGATTTGAAAGCAAAATTCACGTCGGTATATAAAGAAGAGTCTATCGACGGAAAATTAAAGAATCCCGCCGCGATCTTAACGGGGTTGGACAACGGATCTTTTATCTCTTTTGGGTTATTGCCGAAAAGCGAAACGCTGAATTCATTTTTGTTAAAGTTGATTTGCTTGTAGGATTGAGAAAATAAGTTTTTAAAACCGAAGCCGAGATGAGACGATATGTACGACTCGTCGTCGCCAATCGGAAGATACAAGTAAACGTTAGGATTTAACAAAGTTATATGATCTTGATCTTTAAGACGCAGTATATCGCCCGCCGGTTCGGTTGAGAGCAAATTACCGTATCCGAAAGAAAATATCGGATTGATTCTCATATTGACGACGGGCGCTAAAAAATCAAAATTCAAAGAAATGTTTTTTACTCCGTTTTCCCAAAGCCGGTTGTTCCAATCGGGGAGAGTAGACATATAATTGACAATTGTCGTATAAGTATCGACGTCGAAAGAAAATTTAACTGCGTCGTTGATATTAATCGGTTCGTTCGTTCTTATGAAGAGGTTGAAATTATCTTTGGCCAAATATTCCAGTTGCCCTTCGAGCGGCGCCTTAAATCCGTTTGCAAAAAACTGCCAATATTTAATTTTTGCTTTAAATCCTTTTGTGGTCGAGTAAAAAGGGAGAGCAAACATAAAAAACGGGAGGGATTCGGATACCGATATAACTATTTCAACGGCGCCGCTTGGTAGAAGAGTTTCTTCAATTTTAGCGCCGTCTTTTTCAAAAATATTTTCAGATTCGAGTTTTTCTAAATATTCCGTAACGGCTTTTTTCTTAATATCGTCCCATAAATCGCCTTTTTTTATCGGAATCTCGCTTGTAACTCTTGTATTGGCGTATTTTAAGCCTATATACGAGATGTTTTCAATTATTAAGGGAGCTTTTACCGTATCAATCGATAGATCTTGTGAGTATAAGACTGCCGTAGATAATAATATTATGAGAAAATATTTTTTTATAAAATTCATAATTACTTCATCTTCATATCAAAATCTTCAAGCGATTTTACCTCCGAGTATCCGGTCAGATCAATCGAGTTAATTTCTGTAGAATATTTTGTATTTAACGAGGTCTTGTCTATTATAAAATAAAGCGCTCTTTTTTCGTCGTCTGTTTTAAACGTCGCCTGCTTTGGAACGTAAGCGTTGTCGTCGTTTTTAACGTATTTTATAGATTCCAGAAAAATCTTTTCAAAAAACTGATTATTTATCTCGCCCCATACGATCAGTTCGTCGTAGTCCAGCTTTATTTTATACGTAGATACCGAAGTAGATAAATCCATAATATGCTCTTTACTATTCCAATCGTAATTAATTAGCGTCATATTTTCAGAATAAGGGATTTTGCCAAGCAAAAAGTAGCATACTTCGATGGGATTGAAATTTACGCCGATCAATTTGGAATAATCCGTTTCGTCGACGTTGATTTTCTTGTATTGAGCTCCTTTTCGGTTGATTATCAAGACCTCTTTTTTGTCGAATATTATCTCCATCAACGGTTTTTTCAATAAATATATGCCGAACGTCCCTTTTTCGTCTTTGAGATTACCGGCGAATGCGAACGAGATATACGCCGTCGAAGGAATCTCCGCGACTCCGTTTATACGAATCATTCCCGATACCGTAACGTCGTCGATCTTTTCGGACTCCCTGAGGAGGTTTTTTAATAAAATATTAGCGGTGGTTTCTTTATCTTTAACGTATATTGTTTTACAGGAAAATAATGTAAAAATGATAATTATAAGCGTTGGAATTATTTTTTTCATGGGTCTCTCCAGGATAATTAAAAGTTGCGCGAGAATTTTCTCGTGTAAGATACCATAAAATATATATTTTCTCAATATATTTTATCTTAATTGTAAAATTATATATTTAGTATTGTGTTTTTTTATTTATATAATATATTCTTTTAGTATAGCCAAAAAATGGTATAATTATTTTAGTAAAGGGGTATTTATGAAAAAATTTGCGCTTATTTTTATAATAGCGACGACTTTAGTTTCCTGTTTCAATTTAAAGATTGATCTTAACGCGGATAAGACCGGCGGAACTATGACTATGGATTACGATATTAACGACGACTATTTTCAACTTATATCTATAATTTTATCTAATATTCCTATGGAAGACGGCGAGCAGTTCGACCCGTTTATATTGATAGACGACTCGGCTATGAGAGGATATTTTGATTCTATCGACAAAGCCAAAATGGAAGGGATAACGTTGAAAAAAGTATCAATAAAGAAAGACGAGAAAAGCGGTTATTATAAAGGAAACGTTGTTATTACGTTCAAGGATTTTGAAAAGTCTTTAGCGCTTCTTCCCAAAGCGGTATCGGGGCTGACTATCAAGAGAGATAAAGAGCTAACTACGATTAATCAAGTTATGAATTTTGAAGAGATGGATAAAGACGGGATATTTAAAGATTTTATTGAACAATTAAAAGAAGACGACGTTGATTTTTATAAACTTCTTACCGAAAAAGCCAAATTCGACTTTTCTATTACTACTAAAACTCCGGTTAAAAAATCTTCCGGCGTCGTTTTGGGGAAAGACGGCAAATCGGTATCTTACTCTTTTAAGGTAAACGATATGCTCGACGATAGCAAGAAATCTATGAATTTTATGATGAGTTTTTAAAATAAAAAATGGTTACAAATTTTGTTTTTGAGAAAGCGGGTAGTTTTTCATTTACGGCGACGCCGGATTTTAACGACAAAAACCGCGACGTTTCGCCGGATCTGACTAAAGAAGACTACGCCAATTCTATAGATAAACTACTCTACGTCAAAAAAACAATAACTCGCTCTTTATACGACGATAACGTTATTGTCGGCGAAGAGCGTCTGGATCTTATAAAAACTCTCGACGCTTTTTTATCGTCGCTTGTCTCTTTTAGTTATATTTTTATGGATATGCCCGGGATTTATTGCGCCGAGATTCCTGAGAAATTCAATCTGACCGTTAAGATTAATAAAACGCGGTTGGCTAAGGGAAGCGGGACGATCTTTAATATTTCTAGTAACGACGTCGAGGATTATCACGGTTTTATCGATAACAAAATCATTTCGGGATTTAAAGAATTTGTATCTCTTTCGGGCGATATTCAGGCAAATAAACAAAAAATGGCCGATATTCTTGAAAATCTGTTTTATAACGCAATTGTTTTAAGATTTAAAGTAGAATATTTCTGATATTTTTTATTTCTTTTTGACATAAATCAATTTGTGTTATATATTTAATTAAAATCAATTACAAAAAGGAAGAATTATGAGAAGAATTATATCTTTCTGTCTATTTGCGCTTCTATTAAGTTGCGCGTCGACGTCAAAAGTAAAAGACGACGGAAATTTCTTTGGAAATTTCAACGCTATCAACCCCGACGAAAAATATTCGATGAAGTCTGAGAACCCGTGGCATGGCGACGCCGTTTTCTATCATATTTGGGTCAAGGCGTTTTCGGATTCGAACGGCGACGGTATCGGCGATATAAAAGGTATAATTCAAAAACTCGATTATTTGAACGACGGCGATCCGACTACTTCTAGCGATCTTGGCGTTACGGGAATATGGCTCTCCCCTATATTTGAATGCGACTTCAAAGGGGATAATATGCACGGATACGATACCGTCGATTATTATAAAATTAATGAGAAATTCGGGACCGAAGCGGACGTTATCGAGCTTTTAGCCGAAGCCCACAAACGAGGGATTAGAATAATTTTTGATTATGTCGTTAATCACACTTCGTCGAAGCATCCGTGGTTTTTGGACTCGAAAAACGGCGGCGAAAAAAGGGATTGGTATATATGGAAAAAAAATCCTTCAAAAGAGGATACCAAAACCAAAAAGTGGCAGAGAGCGTGGGGCGGAGGAAACTGGACTAACGTATGGCACCGATATGCGGATTCGTATTATTACGGAGCTTTTTGGAGCGGAATGCCCGACCTAAATTTGAAAAATAAAGATACCAGAGAGGAGATGGCGAACGTTTTGATATATTGGCTAAATAAAGGATTTGACGGGGTAAGAATCGACGCTGTGAGATATATATCGGAAGACGGCCCGGACTCTGCGGCGGATAGACCGGATACTCACGTTTTTTTCAAGAAGATGCGAGGAGATATATTTGAAAAATATAACTCTACCGGTTACGCTAAAATGATGGTTGGGGAGGCGTGGACAGATAAAGACAAAATACTGCCTTATTACGGTAACGGTACGGACGAGTTACATATGTGCTTTGACTTCCCGATGGCTTATACCATACGAGATACCGTCAAATCCGGAGACAGGTCGGCCGCTAAAGTAGAAAATCTCAATAACTATTTTGAATATATTGAAAATACTCTTCCAAAAGGAGCCGTTAACGCTTCGTTTTTAACCAACCACGACGAGGTGGCGTCGCGGCCTTTTACGGATTACGGCGGTAATATTGACAAATGTATATTATCTGCCGGATTAGCGATTTTAGCTCATGGGACGCCTTTTATATATAACGGCAACGAACTCGGGATGGCCGACGGCGACGCAAAAGGGGACATGAAGCATAGGACTAGAATAGAGCTCGAGAAAATTGAAGATCTTTCTAAGGATAAAGACTCGATACTCAGTTGGCATAAATATTTTATAAAACTAAAAAAGACTTATTCGGCTCTCAGAGCGGGGAGTTATAAAAGAGTTCCTACCGACGACGGTAAAACGCTGGCTTTTTTGAGGTATAACGACGGCGAGTCTCTATTAATTGTAGCAAACTTTAATAAGGAAAATAAAAGCGTCTCGCTTGATTTTAGCGGTATTGACGTTCCTAAAGGCGAGGTAACTCTGCTTCTGGGGAAAACCTCCGGAGGAAATTTATCTTTAACAGACGAAAATTTTACCAAATTTGCCCTCAACGATATGGAGCCCGCGAGTATACAAGTTTATGTATTTGGAACGGGGGAAAGAGTAAGATAGATTTGTTATTACCGGATAAATATTTATTTTTATTGGACAAATATGATAAATTGTTTATAATTACAATGGGATTCGGTATTTTTGCGGGGGGTCGTATATGACTTTTTTTGTTATGGGGAGCGAAGACGTAACTTTGGGGTTCAAGTTTATCGGTATAGAAGGGGTTATAGTCGAAAGCGAAGAAGAGATAAATACAGAATTCGATAATATCATAAATAAGCGGTACGGAGAGATTGGGATTTTGCTACTGACGGACAAAGTCGGTTCGAGAATAGAGCGCAAAGTAATGGATTGGCAGTTATCCGGCGAGTATCCTCTTATAGTTGAAATCCCCGATATTGACGGTCGTATGGAGGGGAAGACTACTTTATTGG
>JAGOCL010000401.1 GCA_017998755.1 Spirochaetota bacterium
GTAGATATGTGCCGCGAGCTCGGAATAGAGCCGGTAGTACTTGTAAATAGAGCGGAGTATCTTGACTGCGAGCTTAAGGATTATTGCGCGAAAGAGTCGCTTAATATAATTGCCGAAATCCCCGACGATAGATTGATAGCGGAAGTTTATTCGAAAGGCGATATGATCGTAGACGAGAGCGAAGTATATAATTCAGTTTTTCTCGAAATTGCGGAGAAGGTATTGGAGCTTGCTAAGAAAAATAACACTACAAGTAGGAAAATAACAAAGAAAATAGAGACAAAATCGACAACTAATTCGCTTGAAAATGTAGAATGTTCCGTAAAAGAAAAAATCGAAGTTAATCCAAATCAAAAAGAGGTGGTTGTAATTAGCGGCAAGGGGGGGACGGGCAAAACGTCAATCGTCGCAAGTTTCTGCGCTATCGAGAAAAATATCGCTATATCGGACTGCGATGTGGACGCCGCCGATCTTCATCTCATTTTAAAGCCGAACGTAGTCGAGAAAGCGGCGTTCTCCGGCGGAAAAGTCGCCGAAATAGACTGCGCAAAGTGTATATCTTGCGGCAGATGTTACGAAGTATGCCGTTTCGGCGCTATTATAAAAGATTATGAAGAGGACGGCGCGTTATATATGGTTGATAGCAAATCTTGCGAAGGTTGCGGCGCTTGCGGCATCGTTTGCCCGACGGACGCAATCGAATTTAAGACTGCGATAAACGGAGAATGGTTTATATCGGATACTCGTTTTGGTCCGATGAGTCATGCGAAACTCGGAGCCGCCGAGGAGAACTCGGGAAAACTTGTAACGCTTATAAGGAACAAAAAGAATCAACTTGCGGCAAAGAATAGTTTAAATATTTCTATAATAGACGGCTCGCCCGGAACGGGTTGTCCGGTAATCGCCTCTATAACGGGGACGGATTACGCGGTAATAGTAACCGAACCCACCGTATCGGGCGTTCACGACTTAAAGCGCATTCTCGACGTTATCAAATTTTTCAGCATAAAATCGGGGGTAATTGTTAATAAATATGATTTGAATATTGATAAAACTAATGATATAATCGATATTGCAAAAGAATACGGCGCCGATTTTTTAGGTAAAATAGGGTACGATAAGTCGGTTACGAAAGCTCAGATGAAAGGGCTTTCAGTTACGGAATATGTCGATAACGAAACGACTACCGAAATTAAAAATATTTGGACTAAAGTTAAAGAAAATGTTTAATGGGATAAAAATGGAAATTAATTGTTCAATATGTTCGGAATTACCTCAGAAAATTTTCATTTCTCTTCCAATCGGGAAATATAGCGAATATACCGACGAGGATAGGGTTAATGAAAAAAGATTAGAAAAAATAATGGCTGTTTTAGATAAAATAAAATTAATTTTTACGATATACTACGGTAATCATCCGACTGAAGTTTATCAATGTCCGGGATGCGGGCGGTATTATAAACATATTAACGAATATAGCGAAGACGGTCCGCAAAATTGTTCGAGCGAGATATGGAATAGATTTGAATTTATAGATTTGAAAGAGAAGGAAGAATTAGAGAAATGGAAAAAAATAAAATGAGTAATTTTAAATATATATTCGGTCCAGTCCCGTCAAGACGGCTTGGACTTTCGCTTGGAGTGGACGTTATACCTTTTAAAACTTGTAGCTTTGATTGCGTTTATTGCGAACTAGGTAGAACTACAAACAAGACTGTCAAAAGAAAAGAGTATATTCCTTTGGAGGATATTAAGCGCGAATTAACCGAGAAACTAAAAGAGAATATCAAGATTGATTATATTACAATCGCCGGATCGGGCGAGCCGACTCTTTATTCGAGACTAGGCGAACTTATAGATTTTATAAAAAGCGTTACGGATATACCCGTAGCGATACTTACAAACGGCTCGCTTTTGTGGGACGAGAAAGTCCGCGACGATTTAAAGAACGCCGATCTTGTAAAACCGTCTCTTGATTTTGGTACGGATGAGATTCTAAAAAAAGCGAACAGACCCGATCCTAACCTTTCTTTTGATAAAATTGTTGACGGAATAATTGAGTTTAGTCATAGTTTTAAGAATAAAATATGGCTCGAGGTTTTTTTATTGAAAGATATATCGGCGAACGACGGAGAAATTGAAAAGATCGCTCAAATTGTCAATAAAATAAGAGCTGACAAAATACAACTCAATAGCGTAGACAGACCTCCCGCCGAGAATTACGCTAAAGCGCTGAAAGCCGAGGAAATGAATAGATATAAAACTTTTTTTAAACATAAAGACGTCGAAATAATATATAAATTTCAACCCAAAATCGATAGCGATAATAGCGTAAATGAATCGGATTTATTAAACCTGTTGCGTCGTAGACCCTGCTCGATCGAGGATATAGCGAGCGGGCTTCAAATAAATAGAAACGAAGCGATGAAACTTGCGAATAAACTGCTAGAAGAAAAAAAGGCGCGAGTTGAGACGGTAGAAGATAAAATATTTTATTGCGTTAACGAATAATAAAATTAGGATTATGAAATGATAATTACATTATTCTTAATAAGCTTAATCGGCGGATTTCTATCCGGTTTTTTGGGATTAGGCGGCGCGGTCGTGATGATACCGCTTATGCTTAATATTCCTCCGTTGTTTAACGTAGGAGAGCTAACAATGAAATCAGTCGCCGGATTATCGATGGTTCAAGCGTTTTTTTCTTCAATTTCCGGACTTATAATCCATAAAAAAAACCATTTTATACACTATCAAATACTACTATATATCGGGCTGTCAATGGGAGTTTCGTCTTTATTGGGCTCTTATCTTTCGAAATATTTAGATAATGAAATTATTCTTATAATATTTGCAGTAATAATCTTATTGTCTATGATACTTCTTTTATTGGAGCATAATAAAAACGATAACGAGGATTTGTCCGGTATTGTAGTAAATAAAAAATTATTAATACCTACGGGAGTTATAATAGGCGCAATTTCGGGAATAGTCGGCGCAGGCGGCGGATTTATATTAATACCGATTATGACTAAAATCTTAAAGATTCCTTTAAAAATTACTATCGGGACTAGTCTCGGCATAGTCTTTATAGGCGCGCTTTTTGGTTCGATCGGCAAGATTCTTTCGTTTCAAGTCGATTATATAGCGCTCGCGCCGATAATTATAGGAT
>JAGOCL010000403.1 GCA_017998755.1 Spirochaetota bacterium
ATATAATCGATTGAATTCTTATTATTAGACAGGCGAAGATAATCGGAATATTTTCTACCCGTTCCATAATATACTTCAAGGGCTCTTAACGTTCGCTGTTTATCGTTTTTATGAATACGTTCGGAATATTCTATATCAATTTTTTTTAGAATATCAAAAATGTATTCTTGACCGTTGTCTTGAAATAATTCTAGGACATTTTGGCGGGTTTCCGGCGGTATCGCCGGTATATCTACCATACCGTTAATAAGCGATTTGAAATATAAACCTGTTCCGCCAACTAAAAAAGGTATCTTTTTTTTTTAGATATATCAAATATCAAGCTTTCAGCTAAATTTTTAAAATCTGCCGCAGAAAATCTTTTATCGGGAGTTATAATATCAATCAAACGATGAATAATTTTGCCTCTATCCTTAATATCCGGTTTAGCAGTTCCAACGTCTAAATATTTATAAACCTGCATCGAATCTACTGAAATAATTTCGCCGATATTTTGAGCCAGTTCCAGCGACAAGGAAGTCTTTCCTACCCCCGTGGGTCCCATAATCGCAACCGCTATAGGATTCACAATATTATTCTTCCTCTATCTTATATTTTACTTTACCCAATAAAACATGGTTTAAAGCCGTAGGAACAATTTTGTTTTTATTTTTTTTCAAATCTTCATGCCCCGTAAGGTTTAACTGAATGGCTCTTTTTATAGCCGCGCAAGATAGCTCGTATCTATTACCTCTAAATCCGATCAATTCGTCTAATGGTATAATCATCATTTAACTCCTATTCGCTATTTATCCGTATTAAAAATTATATTTTCCAAATCGCTAAGAGCGTTATCAAAAACGTCGTTAACGACTATATATTCATATTTATCTTTAAAAAGCAACTCTTTTTCAGCATTTTTAACTCTTTTTAATATTACTTCCTTTGAATCTGTAGATCGCCCAAAAAGCCGCTCTTTTAAAACTTCAATACTTGGGGGCGCAATAAAAATGTACAAAGCGCTTATGTTTTTATTCATTAAAGACATAGCGCCCTGTACGTCGATATCTAAAATACAATCAACGCCGTTGTTAATAATTTCTTCTATAAATCTTCTCGAAGTTCCATAATAATTATCGTGAACTTTAGCCCATTCCAAAAAAACCCCATCCTCAATATTTTTTTGAAATTCTTCGTGAGTTATAAAAAAATAATCAACGCCGTCTTCTTCGCCCGTTCGTTTTACTCTTGAAGTGAATGAAACAGAAAATTTTAATTTACCGGAATATTTTTCCAGTAATCTTCTTAGAAGACTGCTCTTTCCAACTCCCGAAGGACCGGAAACAACGATTATTCTTCCTGTTTTAACCATCAAAAAAGTTACTCCTTTTCAGAGAAAGAAAGTCTTTGACTTAAAGTCTCCGGTTGCATAGCGGTTAAAACCACATGATTAGAGTCTGTTACTATAATCCCTCTAGTTTTTCTTCCTTGAGTAGCGTCGATCAGCATTTGGTTTTGTTTAGCTTCATTTCTTAACCTTTTAGAAGAAGCGGAATCGGGATTTATTATACTAATAATCCTGTTAGCTTGAACCACATTGCCGTAACCGATGTTTATCAATCTTACGCTTGCCATAAAAATACCTCCATCATTCAATATTTCTTATTTGTTCTCTAATTTTCTCGATATTATTTTTAATGGAAATAACATTTCCAGTTAAAACCGCGTTAAATATTTTACTACCGATAGTGTTTATCTCCCTGTGCATCTCTTGACAGATAAAATCAAGACGTTTCCCGACTTCATAATCTTCGTTAGAAATCGTTATAAACTGATCGGTATGAATTTGAAGACGTTCTATCTCTTCATTAATACAACCTCTACTAACTAATATCCCAACTTCGTTTAACAACCTTACATCGTCAACCCTGTCGCCTATCAAATCTTGAACTTTATTCTTTATAGTATCGTATAAATATTTCTCTAATTCGGGGGTCTTCTCTTTTATTGACTTAATATCGTCCTTTATCAAGCCGATAATGCTTAACAAGTCTTTCTTAGTTTGATCGCCTTCAGTCTTTTTCATCTCTATAATTTGTTCAATATTATAATCCAAGGATTTTTCAATATCGTTCCAATACTCGCTATAGTCTCTCTTTTTATCAACAATAAATATATCGTCAAATTTAGTAAGATGAAACAGTTTTACTTCGTCTTTTAAATTAAGCGCCGTTATCACAGAATTTAGCGCATCGTAATATTGTTTAGCCGCGTTTAGATCGACGTTTACCGCGCAACCGTTCTCTTTAATTTTAATATAAATAGAAACGTCTACTTTACCTCTGCAAAGTCTTTTTTTTATATAATCCCGGACTTTAATCTCTAAAGAGTTCAAGAAATATGGCAAAGTCGCATTAATATCCAAAAACCTGTGATTTACAGTTTTTATCTCTGTAGAAAAATAGACTTCGGATAAATAATTTTCTTTAAAAGAATACCCCGTCATTCCAAGCATATAAACTCTTTAAAATAAATACTTTTGTAAAACCAATAAAACAAACTATCTTATACAAGAATGGCAATATAACAAATAAAGTCATTTTTGTCAAAGATAAACTTGTTTTTACCGTCAAACGCTATACTATTATAGCATTAATAGTATAATTTTTATAGATTTACCATAATAAACATAAATAAATTAATATTTCAATTAGAATTTCATTTTTTTTAAATTTTATTTTCTTATTGCGTTAATTTTTAAATCATATTTTGAAAAACAGGCAAGGCTTGTTATAAATCTTCGATAAATTTCTCTCTAATTTTAAAAAACACGCTATCGGAAGTTTGATCGGCGGTCGTAATTTCATTCCATATAGGCTTATATATATATTTTAACGAACAGGGCTTTTCGATAATAATTTTGACTTCTTCATTCTCCCAAATAGCGCTTTTGGGTTCTAAAAACGTAGGATTTCCATATTTTTCTGTAAATCTTTTTAAAATCAAATAATACCCCAACCTTTTTTCATCAAGATTAAGAAATATTTGAAATAATTTGTCTTTATTAAAATGAAAATATCCGGTTTTGATAAATCCAAGCCCCTCTGCCGTAATTATATCCGTATCGGGCTCTAATCTGATAGAAAGAGCTTCGTCTCTTCGATTGGCAAAATCAAAACTTTTATTAATA
>JAGOCL010000402.1 GCA_017998755.1 Spirochaetota bacterium
AGATATTGCGGAGCGGTTATTAAAAACGTCAAAATTGAGCCCTCGCCGCTTTGGATGCAATTAAGGCTGATCAAATCAGGTATTCGCCCAATTAATAATATTGTAGATATAACAAACTATATTATGATGGAATGTAATCAGCCTTTACACGCTTTTGATATGGATAAAATCGCCGACAGGAAAATCGTAGTTCGCGACGGAAACGCCAATGAAATTCTAACAACTCTAGACGATATCGAAAGAAAGCTGACTACCGACGATATTATTATATCCGATCCGAAAGCGGGACATTGTATCGGAGGTATAATGGGCGGTCAAATTAGCGAAGTCGGAGATAATACTAAAAATATTTTCCTAGAAGCGGCTTTTTTTAGACCTCAGAATATAAGAAGAACTTCTAAAAGGTTGGGATTAAAATCCGAATCGTCTTATAGATTTGAAAGAACTATAGATATTGAAAATTGCGATTGGTCGATCAAACGAGCGCTGTATTTTTTTGATAAACTGGGAGTCGGCGAGATATGCGACGGGATTATTGACGTTTATCCGGAAAAATATATCGAGCGAAAAGTTGTCGTTTCTTCAGATTGGATCAATAATAAACTTGGTACAAATATATCGGTAAAGTCGATGGCGGATATACTCGCAAATTTGGATTTTGAAGTATCTACGGTAAATAACGAATTATGTATCGTTATTCCCTCTTGGCGTAGCGACGTATCGATAATTGAAGATATTTCCGAAGAGGTTGCGCGAATATATGGGTTAAATAACATTAAACCTACGTACAAACCAAGCGAAAACGCCGCGAATTATACCCCCTTTCAAAAAATGGAGAGAGATATTCGCGATTTATGCTACGGTTTTGGACTTGACGAAGCGCTAAATTTAAGTTTTGTCGGAAGTTCTATTTTTGATAAAATGAAGCTTTCATCCGACCACAAATTTAGAAACATTGTAAAACTCGAAGACCCTTTATCCGACGAAGCTCAAGGTATGAGAAGTTCGTTAATTCCCGGCATGATTAGAACCTTATCGCTGAATATTACTAGAAAAAACAAATCTATCGCTCTTTTTGAAGTCGGTAATATTTCTATTCCTACTAAAAACGAACTTCCAGACGAATATACTCATTGTTCTGTCGCTCTCGCAGGCGTTAAATACGAAAAAGATCATACCGCCGGCGTTATGCTATTTGATTTTTACGATATCAAAGGTATCGCCGATTCTATTTTCAAATATTTCGGAATAAAAACTGTATATATAGAATCGCAAGAGATATATCTGCATCCTTTTCAACAGAGTAAAATTTTTGTTAACGACGAAGAAATCGGGCTTTTAGGTAAAATAAACCCGATAATCGCCAGATCTTTCGATATAGATACCGATTGCTTTGTAATGGAATTTTCTATTCATAAATTATGTAAATATGTCAATCCTGATATATTTTACAAAGAAATTCCAAGATATCCGTCTGTAGAAAGAGATCTTTCTCTTACGATTCCGGAAAATATAAAGTCCTCTCAAATTATCGACTCGATAAATTTGCTCAATATAGATATTCTGAAAAACATAAAAATATTTGATATTTATCGCGGCGGTAATATTGAAAAAGGCAAAACTTCTATAGCGTTGAATTTTTATTTTAACAAATTAAGCGCGACGCTTACAGATACGGAAGTTGAAGAGAAAATGGCGTTGATTCTAAATAATCTAAAAAAATCTTTTGGAGCCGTATTGAGATGAGTTTAAAAGACGTAATTTTTATTTCTATGGAAGGTAAGAATGATTTTCAAATCGGAAATTTTAGCGTTAGAGACGACGCTCCGCTCCCTGTTTTTGTTGAAGAAGGCGCTAAATTCGACGCAGATATGATCAATCCGGAAAATATCATGACCGGTATGATCAAAGTAATTATGGCGGAACCTGATAATGAGAATTTACCTTATTATAGAGATTTCATTTTTTCAGTTCAACCGGATATAGAAACAAGACTAGCCTCGACTGCATATCAAGCGGAAAGAGACTATCATTTTGACGAAGCTATCGATATGTTTAGCGTATTAAGGGCTTTAAAACCTGATTCTTTAGAAACTGTTTTAAATTTAGCCGTTTGTTACGACGAATATTCTCAATATCTGTATGAGAGAGGCGAGGATAAAGAAGCGTCAAAAAAAGAGGAATTCGCTTTTAATTATTTTAAAATAGTAGACTCGTTTGAACGCAAAACTGAAACGGCTCTTTTTTATCTAGGCAGATTTTACGCCGTAAAAGAGAATTTCGTGAAAGCGACGGAATATTTCGAAGAGTTCTTAAATATTTCGGCGGATATGGAGAGAAAAAAAGAGGTTGAGAATCTTTTATACGACATTAATTATCTTGGCGTTGCGGACGAAGACCTATCTAGCGCTCAGGAATTAGTTCAATCCGACATGGATATGGAAGCTATCGAGTATATAGATAAATATATCAAAAAATATCCTAATTCGTGGCGCGGATATTTTACAAAAGGTACAATTTTAAAAAAATTGGAAAGATACGAAGAAGCTTTAAAACTTTTTGAAAAAAGTCTTTCGTTAAACAAAAAATCCGCCGACGTTCATAATGAAATAGGGCTTTGTTATATGAATTTAGGCATTTTTTCAAAAAGCGAGCTGAATTTCTATAAAGCTCTCAATTATAAACCGGACGATCTTACAATATTGGCAAACCTAGCTCTAATGTCGTATAAAAGAGGCGCTATAGACGTATCGAAGAAATATTGCGAAGTAATACTCGACTTAAATCCCAACGATTTATACGCTAAAAATCTGTTAGCGGTACTCAACGAAAATACTCCCGAATATTTGGATAGAAACAAGATTAATTGATTATAATTTTATCTAGCTTTATTTACGGTCTTTATTTTGTCTTTTTTTCTGTTTATTTTTTATTTCTTTTGTTTTTATTGAAGTTTTGTTTGTTTTGTCCAGCTTGTACAAATAAATACCAGCCAAAACGGCTACTAACATCATTATAATCGATAGTATCTGCCCCATAGAAATTGATCCAAAAATATACCCGATATACTTCCCTTTTTCAACATCGGCGAACTGCGAATCCGGCTGTCTAAAAAACTCTATAACAAATCTAAATAACGAGTAACCGAATAAATAAACGACAGCGGAAA
>JAGOCL010000404.1 GCA_017998755.1 Spirochaetota bacterium
TGCCTTATTTGATATTAGTTCCGAATTCCGGACAAAGAGTCCAGATGTGGCAGGAGATTATCAATAACATCAGAGCGTCGAGGGGGAGATTTGTTATCCCAGTATTTTTTAACGGCGACCTAAACAAATCTTTAATTATGGCGTGCGCGCATTTTACTTGGGAATTGAACAAAACTATTGTAGGGTCAAACTGGATGGATCCGACCGAGGGGGGGCTTGTCGGCTCTTATTACGATTATTCGCAATTTTATGAAAAATATAAAGATATTTCGATAGAAGCGAAGGAATTGATCAAGGCTCAGTTTATGAGAATAAAAATCGATAGAGACAGATTCGCGTACGATTTTTACGAATGGCTGGAATTTGAGAGTAAAGGGGTTCCAAAGCTAAATAAGATAGTCCGAAGCATATTTTACAGATACATCCCATTTCCTCAGGATATCAGAGAAAATCTCGCAAAATTGCCG
This sequence comes from Spirochaetota bacterium, assembly GCA_017998755.1. GTDB lineage: Bacteria > Spirochaetota > GWE2-31-10 > GWE2-31-10 > MWDO01 > MWDO01. The sequence continues at coordinate 468 of JAGOCL010000404.1, forward strand.
CTTTTCAACGAAATGGACAACAAATTCAACAATATCAGGAATAGAGAATTCCGTTCGCTTGAATCAAAATATCACAAATATCTCGAAGCGGGCGAGCTACCCGAAGACTTGCGATTGTATCTTGAAATGATGAAAAAATAGTTATTATACGGAGAAATTTGGGTGGAAACTATATTATTGACTGGAGCGGCCGGCTTTATCGGAGCGAAAACTGCCGAAGAACTGCTTAATCTTGGTTATAAAGTCGTCGGCGTAGATAATATGAACGACTATTACGACGTCTCGATAAAAGAATGGCGGCTCAAGACCTTAGCCGACGACGGTAATTTTGTATTTCATAAAGCCGACATTGAAGACTACCTATATATGAAGTCGCTTTTTGAAACTAATAAATTTACTGCCGTAATAAATCTTGCGGCGCGCGCCGGCGTGAGATACAGCGAGGAGAATCCTCATATTTATATGTCGACAAACGCGCAAGGGACGCTAAATTTGTTGGAATTAATGAGAAAATTTAACGTTAAAAAATTCGTACTGGCGTCGACCTCGTCGCTATACGCCGGCCAGCAAATTCCTTTTAAAGAGACTCTCCCTGTGAATACCCCCATATCGCAATACGCCGCGACAAAAAAAGCCGCCGAGGTTACGACTTATACTTATCATTATCTATACGGAATCGACGCGACTATTTGCAGATATTTTACCGTTTACGGGCCGGCGGGAAGACCCGATATGAGTCCATATCGATTTGTAAAATGGGTTATAGAAGGAACGCCGATTACTCTCTACGGCGACGGAACGCAGAGTAGAGACTTCACTTTTGTGGACGATATAGCTAAAGGGACCGTCTCTGCGTTGAAAAACGTCGGTTACGAGATAATAAATCTCGGCGGCGGACAAAAGCCGATTACTCTAAACGAAATGATAAAACTGATAGAGCGGTATTCCGGCGCGGCGGCTAAGATAAATTATCAGCCGGTCCAAAAAACCGACATGGTTGAAACGATGGCGAATATCGAGAAAGCCAAATCCGTAATAAACTGGTCGCCTAAAATCCCCTTTGAAGAAGGAATAAAGCGGACGGTCGAATGGTATCAGTCGAATAGAGAATGGCTTAAAAACGTCTCTGTCTAGATTAATTCAATCTGTCTTTTCTACAATTCGAATTCTACGAGCGGAGAAAAAATTTATTAATGCTATAACGGCGCCGATCAGAAATACAAATTGATATCCGAACGCTTTCCAGACAAGACCGCTAACGACCGCGATAGAGATAGAAAATATATGGTCGATCGAAGTGCCCATCGTTAGCGCCGGCGTTATATCTTCTTTTGAAACGGCTATTTTTTTTAAGTAGGTCGCTCGAGCGATACTTACCGTCATTAAAAGTTGATCGGCAATATAGCAGGCGAAAGTTACAAATAGCGCGACGTTCTCCTTAAAGAGCGTCTTTGAAAATCCGTAACCGGCGCAAACTAATATCAAAATAAGCGCTTCGAGAGAGATGATTTTCTTTTCGCCGAATTTGTCTATCGCTTTACCGACGAGCGGTTTGAAAAATATACCGATAACTCCTCCGATAGTAAGAAGCGTCGCGACGACTTGAGTTTTTTGATGAAAAACCGTTACCAACACCCACGGGGCGAATGTGAGGAATATCTGTTTTCTAGTACCGTATAAAACTGTAAGCCAGTAGTAAAGTCTGTATTCTTTTCTGAGTGGAAAACGGTTTTTGGCCGGAGTTTTAGCGACGGGCGTCATTAGAAAGATGAAGATCGCCGCGCCTATAAAACCTATCGCCGCGACGATAAACGACGTCTTATAGTCCATTTTAAGAAATTTAAATCCCATGAATATCGTAAAACTTCCGACAATCGCCATAAGGTTTTGAGCGGAGCTAAACTGCCCGAGCCGTTTGCCGTCGTTTCCTTTTTTTGCAAGATCCATTCCGATACTTGATTGCAACGGAAGGTAGAGGTGTTGACCGACGCTCATGATAAAAAGCCAGAGTATCGTAATAGAAAAATTATTTGAAAATAACGCTATCAATATAAGCCCCGCCCCAATAAGCGCGTTTGCAAGAGCGGCGACTCTTCTTTCGCATAGGAAAAATAATAGCGACGAGAAAAATATTACTAAAAATCCGGGCAGTTCGCGCGGAATCTCGAGAAAAGTTCTTTGCATCTCCGAGAGTTTGAACGAGTCGTTTAGAAAATTATTAAAAGTAGAATCAAATATTCCCAACGAAAATCCGAAAAAAAGCGTCGCGACGAGGTAGTAGAAAAAATCTTTTGAGTGGCCTGCGATTATGTCGTTTATTTTTTTTAACATTTTATTTTATCCTATTAAAGAAAACATTTTTGTTTGAATTTTGTTAAAATGAAGCGTTAGTTCGTTATACTAAGACAATTATTTGTAAAATTCTTCAATCAGCGCAACCAGCTGTTTTTGTATATCTTTATCCGATTCGTTTACGATAACCCTTTCCTTTGTTACGACTATTCTTTTAAAACTAACTATTTTATCCATATCCGTAAAAAATTTTCTACGAACGTCGGAGATTATCTTTTCGGCTTCTCTGTAAGTTTTGTTAAAAACTTTCAGAAAAAGTTCATCGCGGACGTCTTTTATTTTTGCCATTTTATAGTCTTCCGGCGAGTCTTTCTCTTTTTTTATTTTATTCAAAATCGGAATAATCAGT
>JAGOCL010000405.1 GCA_017998755.1 Spirochaetota bacterium
TCGGAGCGGCTTGTTCGATACCGGTTCTACCCGTAACAAAAGAGGAAACGGAAGGATTCGGCGTGATAAAACTTCAAGATAATCTGATAGTAGACTTTGTAGAAAAACCAAAAGACGTAACAAAATACGAAGGTCTAAATTCAAAAAACTTTATAAAAGAAAAATTTCCGGATATCGAGGATAATAAAGAATACCTCGCTTCAATGGGTATATATCTTTTTGATATCGAAGTCCTTTTAGATTTGTTAAATACCGATTTTAAAGATTTCGGAAAAGAGATAATTCCGTACGCGATTAAGAATCAGAAAGTCGGCGGGTTTTTATTTAACGGATATTGGGAAGACGTCGGAACTATTAAATCTTTTTTAAAAGCAAATTTGGATATTGCTTGCGCCAACGCGCATTTCAATTTCTACGATCCACCGATTTACACAAACGCGCGATATCTTCCCGCGTCAAAAATATTAAGTTGTTCGATAAGCGAAGCTCTAATTTCCGACGGAAGCTATATAAAAAATTCTTCGATAAATAAATCAATAATTGGTATCAGAAGTATATTACGAAATAATACCGTTATAGAAGATTCCTACGTTATGGGCGCCGATTATTATGAATCCGACGAAGGTTTTGAATATAACAAGCTTCATAATATCGTCAATATCGGAATTGGGGAAAACACCATCATTAAAAACGCTATAATTGATAAAAATGCCAGAATCGGTAAAAATTGTAAGCTGTTAAACTTAAAAAAACTAGATAATTTTGACGGCAAAAATTATTATATAAGAGAAGGTATTATTATAGTTCCTAAAAACTCCGTTATCGAGGATAATACTGAAATTTAGAATTTATTTCATAAAAAAGCCATTTTTATGATTTAAAATCCGAATTTTTTCAATATCGCTAATTTTTATTGACTTTTTTTCATAATTAAAATAATTTGCCTCAAGCTTTATTCGAGGTGTTTTTGTGGAAAACATTTTAGGTTTAGCGCCTCTTCACGGCGTAACAAATTATATATTCAGAAACGTTTATTTTAAATACTTCGGATGGATTGATTATGCTATAACCCCTTTTATTGCCGCGGTAAAAAAACTTGAAGGGACAAAACACGTTAAAGACATTCTCCCTGAAAACAACCGTTTTAAAAATATAATACCCCAAATTATGGGCAATACTTCGGATACAATTATTCCGTTTTCAAAGTTTATAAAATCTTTGGGATACAATGAAGTCGACTGGAATCTCGGTTGCCCTTTTCCCATGGTTGCAAACAAGCAGAGGGGCTCGGGGCTATTGCCTTATCCCGATAGGATTAACGGTATTCTCAACGATTTTTTTTCCGCAACGGACATGAAGCTTTCTCTTAAAATCCGGCTTGGGAGACATAAAAAAGATGAGATATTCGACCTTATCGACGTATTCAACAAATATCCGATCGATAAAATTATCATTCATCCCCGGACGGGAATTCAAATGTATGAAGGGGCTGTCAATCTGGAAGTATTTTCAAAAGTTTATAAACTTTTAAAATCAAGCGTTGTTTACAACGGAGATATAAATACCCGCGATAATTACCTTGAATTGAAAAGTAAATTCCCTGAAATTAGAGAATGGATGATAGGAAGAGGCGCGGTAGGCAACCCGTTTTTGGCCGCGGAAATCAAAGGGACTTTTATAGAGGAAAATAGAAAAAGAGAAATTCTTAAAGAATATCACTCTGAACTGATGTTTTCTTATCAAAATTACCTGTCGGGTCATAAGCATCTTTTAGACAAAATGAAAGAGGTTTGGTCTTATCATTCGGAGTTGTTTAAAAAACGCGCAGATATAAAAGTAAAAATCAAACGGGCTCATAACATAGACGCTTTTAAAGCGACTATTAACGAAGTTTTTACCGGCTATGAATTTATATAATATATTTGATAATATCAAATTTTATAGTAAAGGATATTAAAATTGGAACCGAACGATCTCAATAAACTTGCCAAATATAAAATGCCTTTTGGAAAATACGCCGGAACTCTATTAATCGATCTGCCGGAGCCTTACGTAGTATGGTTTTACCGGAACGGTTTACCCGAAGGGGAGTTAGGCGAATTACTTGGAATCTTGTACGAAATAAAACTTAACGGTTTGGAATATTTGATAAATAAACTCAGATGATCAATAATTTATCAAGTTATATTTCTCGTGCATTTCATAATACATCGTTTGGATCTTATCTTTTAGAGCGCTAATAAAAAGCTCGTCGTCGTTGTATTGAGAATATTTTATCGGCTCTCCCCCTTTTATGTAGACTTTCCGCCAAATAAGTTTCTTCTCAAACCTTATTTTATCGTCGATCCCATAAAGCGCGATCGGAACGACCGGCTTGTCGCTCGCTTTTGCTAGTTTTGCTATCCCTTTCTGAAACTTTCCGATATGGCTCTGAACGATATGCCTTCCTTCGGGAAAATATAATATTGATACCCCTTTTTGTAATTTATTAACCATTGCGTCAAACGCGTTTTTTGAAGTAAGAGTCTCGTTCCCTTCGATAGGAATAAAGCCCACTTTCCAAGCCATAAATCTGAAAAAAGGGCTTTTAAACACTTCTCTTCGGTATAATAACGTAAAAGGATTTTTAAGAAGCGACATTACCATTTGAGAATCGACAAAACTCTTGTGATTTATTCCGAATATTACCCCTTTATATGAATTTAGGTCTGTTCCCCCGAGATATACCGGTTTTATCTTGGCGGCAAAGAGATATAAATTCAGAAATATTGGAAATAGGAATCTATATTGAAATCTTCTCGGAACAAATATTGCGAAGAAAAAGAAAGTAGTCCAAAATATCAGAACGGAATACATTCGAAATACTAGAGTTTTATTAATTTTCATCTAATTTTACCTTTTTTAAATAATTTTAAAAATACAAGCGATCTTCGAAAAAAAAATAATTTTTTATTATTTTGTGAAGACTATCAAAAAAGTTTACCGGTTAGTATAATAAAATAATAAAAAATGTCAATTTTTTTAAAAAATACTCGGGAATGTCGCGGGTAATGACAATTCCCCAGTCGGGTAATTTGAATTCCCCACCCCCTTCGGGTCGGTATCCTGAAGTAATATTTAGCGCTAATTAATTATTTTGACAATATAATTTTTTCTTTTCTATAAG
>JAGOCL010000406.1 GCA_017998755.1 Spirochaetota bacterium
GACGGCTTTTCGGATAGCTTTACTACTACCGGTCGCGCCAGTTACGGAGTCTACTTCCAACGACTGATTGTCGATAACTTTTTGTATTATACCGCTCGCGTTGTATTTTGCGCTTGGACCGTGTTTATGTTCCAATAAATCGATAGAATCGATTTTACCCTCTTGCATTTTGACGTTAACTTTTGCCGTTACAAAAGTCAGATCGACGTATCCTTCATATTCCCCGTCGGCGACTTTAGATAAATCTGGAGTAACGATTTGCATAGCGTCCAGATCTTTTTTCATCTGAGCGAACTTACCGCAAGACGTTACCGAAAAAATCGATAAAATAATAATTGCATAAATACATGATTTTATTAATTTCATTTTTGGATCCTCCGGTTATTATTATCAATATTTATCAAAAAATAGTCAAGCAATAAGTTTTGAATTAAATTTTTGACTAATTTTTTTCAGAGCCGCATTGTTGCGCTATTTCACAAATTTTCAAATTTACCTTGAATATTTTAATTTTTGGATTATTATATGAATATTCTTTATCCAAGGAGCGGTTTATGAAAAAAAAGATTTTGATGGTATTTCTATCGCTGATTATAATATTTATTAATTGTAAAGCCAAATCCTACGACTCTTTTTTAGGCGAATCTGAAGAAAAAAGTAAAATATATACCGGATCGTCCGATGAATACAACAAATTCGACGACGAATCAAATAAACCGTCCAGTAAAGATAAGATTACTACAAAAAACGCCGTTAAAGACAATCTTGAAATTGACAGAAAAATTATTAAAACCGGTATTATCGGCTTGGACGTAAAAGATTTACAGGAAACCGAAAAAAAACTCGAACTCAAAATAAAAGAGTACGACGGTTATATATCTTCTTCAAAACTATATTCCACGACCGGCTCTATAATTTTAAAAATACCTTCTGAAAATTTTGACGCATTTGTACAGATTGTCGTCGATTTTGGGAAAATTACCAATAAATCTGTTGAAGCGCAAGACGTTACCAAAAAATATTACGACATTAAAAAAAGGATTGAGACGAAAAAGATTCTGCAACAAAGATACGAAAGTTATCTTAAAAACGCCTCTAAAGTCGACGAACTGCTTAGCATAGAGAGAGAATTAAATAACGTTACGGTCGAAATCGAGAGTATGGAGCTGGAATTGAAAACTTTAAGCCATTTAGTTGCGTATTCTACTTTAACTCTCAATTTGAATATTCCCGGAACTAACGAGATTACCAGATATTTACCGTCGATGAAAAACGGATTTGCCGATTTCGGATACGGATTTGTAAAATTCTTCTATTCGTTATTCTTCGTAATTTTATATATTTTAGCGTTTGGTATTCCTATTATAATCATAATAGCTCTGATTTATTTTATAACATTCGGTAAAATCGGCTTAGTTAAAAAATTATTCCGGTATTTTTCAGGAAAAAAATAGATCTTCACAATTTACTAAAATTTATCGCATAGGAGTTTGATATTACTTCTTTAATTACTATATTCTTCACCTCGTTTTTTGTAGCGTTTTCGGGAGCTATGGTTCCCGGACCGCTTTTAACGGTAACCATAAGCGAAGCGGCAAAGAAGGGTTTCTGGGTAGGTCCAAAGATGATAGCGGGACACGCCGTACTTGAGGCGGTATTTCTTATCATATTATTATCCGGCTTCGGTCCTTTCTTGAATAATAATATCATTATAGGAATAGTCGGAATTTTCGGAACGATAGTATTGTCGTTTATATCGGTCGAAATGTTTTCGTCAATAAAGAAAATAAATGAAGAGTCTTTATTCGGCGCGTTCAAATCAAACTCAAAAATATTTTCTAACGAAATAATCGCCGGCGTCATTATGAGTATAGCTAATCCGTTCTGGACTATCTGGTGGTTGACTATAGGCTTAGGGTATATTTCTTTGTCTCAAAATTTTGGTTTTAAGGGGATATTTTTTTTCTTTATCGGACACATCTTAGCCGATCTCTTATGGTATAGCGTAGTTTCGTTTCTGATTTCTACTTTACTAATATCGGAAAAAAGGAAACTGCTATCTATTCGGATCTACAAAATAATTATGATTGTCTGCGGTATAGTTCTAACGATATTTTCGGCTTGGTTCGGATATACCGGTATCGGAAAACTGGTAAATACATAGATTCGCTTTATAACATCTGTTTCTTAGGATTTAGCGCATTGCGATTCGGAGATACGCTCTCTTTCCGATACAATTTCGGATACCTGCTTATCAAACTCGGGATATTTAGATCTGATATAATCAAAATCATTTTTATTCAGTTGATAAACGTCGCAGAAATCCAGAGCTTTAATCGAAGCGTTCCGTTTTTCGCCCTTAATTAATGACATTTCGCCAAAAAAGCTTCCTGTTTTTAAATGGGCGACTTTGCTATTATTAACGATCGCTTCTACTTCGCCGCGCGCTAAAAAATACATAGCGTCGCCAAATTCTCCTTGTCGAATTATCAAATCGCCGGGAAGAAATATCAATAACTTCAGATATTGTATTATTTCGCGAATAAATATCTCATTAGCGTTCTTGAAAATCGGAACTAATTGTATAATTTCATTATTCAGAAAATATGAAATATCATGTTTCAGAGTGAAAGGAAGTTCTTCAAGTATCGAATAATCAGAAATATTTTTTCTGGTGTACCAGAGATAATTATAATATTCTTTAATCTTATTTTGGAGATAAAAAGGAATATTTTTAGTTTTCATAAAAGTATTCACTTCTTCTTTTTTCCTAATCATTTTTGTTTTCTGAATATCAATATTACTTATCAAATTGGCAACGTTACCTATAATATAACTGTAAAATCCTACCCCTAAAAGTTGCACAATTATTGTAAAAACCAACTGGTACAGATTATTTTTATCCGGAGTTATATCGCCATAACCGATAGTCGCCACGGTCGTAACGGCCCAATACAGCGCCCTTATATATTGTAAAATATTAGAACCGAGTTTATCCGCGGCGCCAATAAACACCCAACCAAGCGCGATAAAGTGGATCATTAATGAAAACCAAATAAAAAATATAATTAATCGCATAATAGAAGGACTTATCGATAATATTTCGCCAATTTTATTGAAAGTTCTGGAATTAAAAAACAGTTTACTA
>JAGOCL010000407.1 GCA_017998755.1 Spirochaetota bacterium
ATGCGTCGAACCGTCGCTATTTAAACCATACCATGCGACTTCTTCAATAGAATCGCCGCCGGCATATATATAATTCTTTGATAATTTTGCGCCTTTGGCGGCGTATTCCCATTCGGCGTCGGTGGGGAGTCTATATCCGTTAGCGCTCCACAAAACGCAATCGTTTGAAAGGTCTGCGTCCAGCGAAGCGTCCTTACAGATATTTTGTATTATAAGAGGATATCCTTTTTTGTAATAGCATGGAGTTAAACCGGACATTGCCGAATAGGCGTTGCACCAGACAATAGCGTCTTTCCAACTAATTGTAGTTACCGGATGCAAATCGCTATCAGTTCCGGATCCGCATACGCCGTTTTTCTTAAATTTATATCCGTTAGATAAAGCCCAACTAATAACCGCGCTCCATTTATTAAAAGTAACTTCGCAGGCTCCTATTTTAAAATCGGAAACCGTAACGTTTCTTCCGGATAATAATTTTGTTCCTCCGTCAATATCGATCATAGCTTCCGCATCCATTATTACAGCTTTCCCAAATCTGGTATTATCGCAATTGCAAAAAAATATTATAATCATAAATGAAGCGTAGCATAAAAATGTATATTTATTCATACAACATTCCTCCTTACAGTTTGATAAATACGCCGACAGAGATATTGTCGTTAATATTTATAAAAACCATAGTTTTTTTGGGTTGATATATCATCAAAGGGATAGAAGCGCCTATTAGAGCGCCGCCTAAGCACATAAGAGCGATCCCTGAAGAGAACATGGCAATATCAATATCGCTCCAATATTTATATTCGCTATAATCGTTCTGATTAACGGTATTATTAGATACATTAATATATGATTTTGATTTTGGATAAACGTAGGCGTAATCGCTGGAGAAAACCGCTATTCCGGCTAATAGTGATAATCCGCCAAGACCGGCGAAACTTATACCGACGATATTCAAAGAATTTATTTTATATTCAGGCTTACTAATTTTACTTTTATTGTCGGTAGATTTTGTTAATAGAGAAACAAGTTGTTTTGCTCCTTGATATATTTCGGACTCATTATATAATTGTATTCGTTCGGCGGCATTAATTTTTGCGGTCTCGACGTCTATTATTCTGGCATTTATTATTATTTTCCCATTTAGTTTTCCTATACTACCTAAAATAACAAGTTTAGCCTGAGCCAGTTTCCCTATCTCTACCGCCTGATTGTCTTCAAAGTCTTCTCCTGCGGCTAATTTCAATTCTCCAAAAATCCGATCTATCTGCCCTCTTTCAACAACCGTATAAAGATTTAATTTAACCAGTTCGGTTAATAAATTTTCATGAAATAATTCGATTACGTTTTTCCCGGCGTCTATATCTTTAAATGAAAGGATAACAATTTTTTCCTTTTCGATAGATTCGCCGAACGAAAGAGACGCCAAATTTGATAAAGAAAATATAATAATCCAGATAAGATATTTACCATACATATATTACCTCCGGAGTTATAGCGCCGCTATTTATTTTCCATTCCTAATAATCAATTACAACTCATTGTTCTCGACCGCTACGATCAAAAATAATACGTTAATTATATTGAATCGATTTTATCAGGGACGTCTATCGCTTTTATATAGGTCAATATCTCTTTCGTAAGAGGCGCAATCTCTACTATACGGTTTGAATGGTTTTTTATCGCATTTTCAAAAAGATTTCGCGCTAACCTTCCGTTTCCGAAATATTTATCTTTTTTTTCATATTTATCTTTCATAAATTTCAAAACTTTTTCTTTAGCCTCTTTTGTAAGGACATATTCAAGTTTGGAACAGAAGAATTCAAATATATCGACAAGTTCTTTAGGATCATAATCCGGAAACTGAAAATATCTGTTAAACCTTGACTTTAACCCCGGATTTAGCTCAAGAAACTTTTTCATTTCTTCCGGATATCCTGCGCATATAACTATCAAGCGATCGCGGTTGTCTTCCATCCTTTTTAAAAGTATGCTTATCGCTTCATGACCAAAATCGTTTTCAGTTGCCGGAGATATAAGCGAGTAAGCTTCGTCTATAAAAAGTACCCCGTCCAGAGCGGAGTCTATTAATTTATCAGTCTTTGAAGAAGTTTGACCTATAAAGTCCGCTACAAATTTTGAACGGTCGCTTTCAACCAAATGCCCTTTAGCTAACAATCCGAGATCTTTATATATCGAACCCAAAATACGGGCTACCATTGTTTTTCCCGTTCCCGGATTGCCTGTAAATACAGAATGAAGGGAAATGTTTGAAGCGCTTAGTTTATTTTCCTCCCTCATTTTTTTTACTTTCAAATAATTAATCAACGATATCAACTCTTTTTTTACATTTTGCAAACCGACGAGTTTATTTAATTCTTCAAGGTTCTTTTCCAGATTATTGGAGCCGATAGAACTCAATTCGGTTAAAGTTTTCATTATTAACGAATTCGAGACGCTTTGCTTTATATCGCGATCTTTATCTGTAATTTTATATAATTTTAGCCACAATTCTTTTAAAGTTTTTATCTCTTTATCGACAACCTCGCCGTCCGCTTTTATAATGTAAGAAGCAAAGCGGTATAAAGACGAAGCTATTTTATTGTAGATCATTGTATCCGTTATCGGATCAACTTCCTTAATACTTTCAAGTTCTATAAGATCGTTAATTCCGATTTTATTACCGCTTTCTAAACCGGATATATAATCTTTAAAAAATATTTCGCTTTCGTTTTTTAATTCTTCATATTTGTTTTTAAATTCTTCCTCATTTTCCAAATATTTTTTTATAATATCAATTTTATCATTTTTTGTATTATCTAAAAAAATCCAAAAATAATATTGTATTACGATCTTTTCTTCGTAAACAAACTTTTCGTCGGCTATCCCGGCAATATATGAACTCTTTATAAATAAATCATAGATAAGTTTTTTATAATCGTCCGAAATCTTTTCGCCGAAAGATTTTTTAATATCGCTAACAATAGAAGATAGCTTTTTAGCTTCAATTAATATATTTTTTAAAATCAGTATAAATTCCATAAGTTACGCTCTTCAATAATATTTTAAATCTAGACTTTATAATTATAAACTAATAGAAAATAAGGTCAAGCGGTTTAATGATAA
>JAGOCL010000408.1 GCA_017998755.1 Spirochaetota bacterium
GATTTGTCATTTTGGCTTCTGAAAATCGTATAGAGGAGGCGGAAAACTTCCTAACGGTTGAAGCTTTAGCGCAAGCAAACGCTATCCAAAAAGAACTCGAAGATCTTTACTCCAATAAGTTAGAGCAATCAAAAAAAATTGTAGATTCAAATACAAATACGGCAAATTTAGCTATTATAATAATGATTTCAATTACTATAGCCGCTTTTATAACAGCTATTGTTTTGGGACTAACGCTTACTCTCTCTATAACCAAACCTCTTATAAGAGCCACGGGAATTTCTCAAAAAATTGCCGACGGAGACCTTAGAGACGAGCTATCTTCAGATTTTGATAAAAAAATTATAAAACGTAGCGACGAGATAGGCGATCTTGTAAGATCCGTAGATACCGTAATAATAAATTTCAATAATCTTTTATCCGAAGTACAGAGCGTTTCAGACGGTATACTTTCCGGCGCAAATCAAGTGTCCTCCGCCGCTCAGTCGTTATCTCAGGGCTCTTCCGAACTAGCTTCCAGTATCGAAGAGATGAGTTCGAGTATAGAGGAGATGGAATCTACCATAGATCAAAATTCAGACAACGCCGCCGAGGGCGAGAAGATCGCTACCAAATCCTCTCAAGAGGCGAAAGACGGCGGCGAGGCCGTTAATCAAACGGTAGAATCAATGAAGAAAATAGCCGATACCATTCAAATAATTACGGAAATCGCCAATAATACAAATATGCTGGCTCTAAACGCCGCAATCGAGGCGGCTCGAGCCGGAGAACATGGAGAAGGATTTGCAGTAGTCGCCACAGAGGTCAGAAAACTTGCCGAAAGAAGTCTGAAGGCGGCGGAAGAGATAAAGAAAATCGCCACTTCTAGCGTTCAAGTAGCGACTAAAGCCGGCGAACTGATAAATCAGGTAGTACCGAGTATAATAAAAACGTCCGATATGGTTCAGGAAATTGCTTCCGCCTCGAGAGAACAAAAATCCGGTATGAAACAGTTAAGACAAGCCGCAAATCAACAAGAGCAGGTTACTCAGTTAGTTAGCGCAAATTCCGAAGAGTTGGCCTCCGCCGCGGAAGAATCGGCTAGTCAGGCTCAATCTTTAGTCGATCTGGTTAAGGCTTTTAAATTAAAAGACGAAGTTAAAACGACTAACGTTAAAAAAGATAATCCAAAAATAAAACAACCCAATAAGCAAAATACAAATAACATAACGGGAGTACTTCCTTCTCCAAAACAAAAGCAAACGGCATCGACTCAAAAATATATCGCTAAAAACGAAGACGACTATTCTGATATCGACGATAGTACAGACTTTATACAGTTATAAAAACGATTATGGAACAATTTGGAAAAGTAAGTCAGTCGCCGACAAATCCTCAGATAAAAAACGAAAAAAAAGTTTTTGATATTGCAGAGCTTTTTTCCGGTCCTATGACGAGCTCGGATAGCGATAGCGGCGCAGTTTCTCTTGACGAGAAACTGCGCAAAGCGTATTTTTGGATAACAAATTACGCAATTATTACCCCTTTTTACGATATCGAGTATAACGAGGGACCGGTAAAACAGTATTCGGTGGGCGATACGAATAAAACGATGATTACATTCCCGTCAAATCAAAGTTATTCGAGTTTTATATTGTTGCCGTTGTTAAACTTAGTAGCCCGAAGAAGATGTCTTTTCATTGGCGGCCCGGGAAGAGGTAAAACGGCGAGCGCCATTCTCATGGGGCTTTTAGCGGGTTATAGCAATAAAGAGGTAAAACGCGCGATACAACACGGGCAACCTCAAATGACCATTTCTGATCTGCTAGGCAACCCTATCCCTTCGGATATGATGAAAGCAGAAAATATGGACGATATCAGGATTTCGTGGCGAAAATGGCTTGGAATGCGAGTAAAAATCATAGACGAATACAACCGTATTCCGACAAAAACGCAATCCGCCCTTTTAACGGTCATGGGGGATAACTACGCCGAGATTCTCGATCAGATATACGAATGTCCGGAGGCGGCTTGGTATCTTACGGCTAACGACGACGCCGGCGGAGGCACTTATCAGGTTATCGAAGCGTTGAAGGATAGAATCGATATAGTAGTTCGAGCTCTCCATTTTAATACAAGATTTATAGACGAACTTTCAGATAGAATCGATAAAAAAATCAAACCGGAAAATATGATACCAAAAGACATAATATTTACAGAGGAAGAGATTGATAAAATATACGACGAGATACTACAAATCGAAATTCCTACGGCGCTGTTGAGAAGAATAGAGTTTTTTGCCGGTCAGTTTGAATTTTTCGAACCGGCGGGAGCGCAAATTGAATATATGACCAAAGATAACGCCAAATTATCGGGGATTGATTTCAATTTGTTATCAAATTTAGACGTCGGGAAAAGCAAATCGCAAGATATCGGACTTCAAACAAAAAACGGCCTATCGGTCAGAGCTATAATGACGGCGTTGGTATTTATCAAGTCTTTGGCGTATTTTCGCGGAGAATCCGCCGTATCTTTGGAAGACATACGCAATATGCTCCCTTTTGTTTTACACGACAAACTTGCGCAAAATAGCGATTCGCCTTTTTTTGAAATCGAACAAAATGCGATTTTTAGGGTCGACAAAGTTAATTGGATCAGAAAACTTTTCGATCTCTCCTGCGCCGAATACGACCGCTATTCTTTAGACAACGAAGACCCCGTTAAAGAACTTACAGACTTTTTTAAAAAAGGACTTGAAGGGATGTCTAAAAACGCCGTCGAAGAACAATTATTAAAAATAGAAAAACAAATGGAACAATATGTAAAAAATAAAAAATTCCACGGGTATATGTTCGACGACATACTAAATTTAAAATATCTTCATCAAAGGTACTCAAACTACCTCAGGTGGTTAAAGTGGCAAAAATAACAAGCCCCGAACTTATCGAGATTTTAAAAAAAAACAGAAAAGAGTTTAACGAGGCATTTTATTATTATAAAAGTTTTTATTCTTATATAGACGAAGAGTATTTTCTCAAATTATTTAAAAAATATGCCGAATTTTTTACGGTCGTAATATTACGAGATTACAAACAAAAAAGCGACTCATTTTTGTCTGAGAAAATTATTC
>JAGOCL010000022.1 GCA_017998755.1 Spirochaetota bacterium
ATAGCGCCCAAAATTTGGAAGACATCGCCGTTTTAATATCTCGTTAAGCCCCTTTCTTTTGTTCTGCAACAGCGTTTACTACCCTGACAAATCTACCGATAATATCGTTGCACGAGTAAACAAAATTTTGCAATGGAGCGTTCATAGTCGCCATCAACATAGCGATCATCTGCGGTTTTCCCGGAAGCTTTGATATAACTTCTATACCTTTAGCGTCGTATACGGTACCGTCTATCCAACCGCCCTTTACTTTTAAAGTACTCTCTTTTGAAAAATCAAACAAAGTTTTAATCGCTTCGCTTATATTGTTTGAATCTGAAAACGTAACGGCCGTAGGACCTTTAGTATTGTCGTTTAATTCAGCAATATTATAATCCTTAGCGATTATATTGATATAACTGTTTTTCATAACGACGAATTTTGAATTCAACTTCCTTAACTTTCTTCTTAAATCAGTTATTTTCTCAACCGACAAACCTCTATAGTCGGAAAAAACGTATTCCGATTTTGAAGCAAACAACTCTTTCAAGTCCGCTACTTTATCAATTTTATATTGTTGAGCCATA
Organism: Spirochaetota bacterium; assembly: GCA_017998755.1. Classification (GTDB taxonomy): domain Bacteria; phylum Spirochaetota; class GWE2-31-10; order GWE2-31-10; family MWDO01; genus MWDO01. The sequence continues at coordinate 567 of JAGOCL010000022.1, forward strand.
TAATACTCCCCTTTAATTTATTACTTTTGAATTAATCTTAATACCAGGCCCCATAGTTGAAGATATATATAAAGAACTTATATAATCCCCTTTAAGATCGCTTGGTCTTTTCTTTAAAACCTCTTCGAAGACTGCGGTAAGATTTTCTTTAATCTTATCTTTATCCATAGAAACTTTCCCTATACCGAGGTGCACGATACCGGTTTTATCGGCTCGAAATTCTACTCTACCTTTCCTCAATTCGCCTATAGCCCCTTTAACGTCTTGCGTAACGGTGCCGGTCTTTGGGTTGGGCATCAAACCTCTTTTACCTAAAACAGGCCCGAGTTTACCGACTTCTTTCATCATATCGGGAGTAGCGACGACTACGTCAAAATCAATCCACCCCCCCTTAATTTTTTCAATATATTCGTCGTCTCCTGCGTAAGCGGCCCCGGCCTCCAAAGCCTCTTTTACTTTATCGCCTTTAGCTATAACTAATATCTTCTTCTCTTTTCCAAAATTATTAGGTAATACTACGGTATCTCTTACGGTATGACTTTTTTTCAATCTTAATCTTAGCGACATCTCGACAGTTTCGTCAAATTTCGCAAAAGCGCATTCTTTTAATAAAGCCACACCTTTATCAAGATCAAACATTTCAGCTTTATTATATTTCTTTAGAGACTCGCTATATTTTTTACCTGACTTTGACATACAATCTCCTTATATCTTTCTATATACAAATTATCAATCAACGACTTCAACGCCCATACTTCTTGCCGAACCGGCTACAATCTTCATAGCCGCGTCTATATCGTTTGCGTTAAGATCAGGAAGTTTTATCTGAGCTATTTTCCGAACCAAGTCTTTCGAAATTTTACCAACCTTCTCTTTATGAGGAACGGCAGACCCTTTTTCCAATCCTATCTCTTTCTTGATCAATATAGCCGCAGGCGGCGTCTTAATAATAAATGTAAAAGACCTGTCCTGATATATAGTAATAATAACAGGTAAAATCAACCCTGGTTGATCTTTTGTTTTATCGTTAAATTGTTTACAAAAATCCGGGGCGCTAGCGCCGTGAGGACCTAAAGCAGGGCCTATTCCTTTAGCCGGATTTGCTTGTCCGCCCGGAGCCTGCAACTTTACAATCGCTTTAATTTTCTTAGCCATAATTATTCCCTTCTTATATAAAATTAATTATCTATAACAATTTTTTTTAGATTTTCTCAACCTGATTAAAATCCAACTCCACAGGCGTGGATCTGCCAAATATCCCCACCATAACTTTCATCTTATTTCTTTCCCTATTAATCTCTTCAACGACGCCGCTAAAAGTATTGAAAGGCCCGTCGATAATCTTAATAGTCTCGCCGTGTTTATAATCAAACTTCTGTTTCGTAAAAACGTCGGTTTTGGAATCTCCCGCGGTTTGCAACATCGCCTTAGCTTCTTCGCTTGCCAACGGAAACGGTATCCTCAATTTATCCGCTCCGACAAATCCCGTAACCCCATTAATATTTTTTATAACAGAATATATCTCTTTCCATCTATGCTTGTCTATATCAACTTCTACAAGAACGTATCCGGGAAACACCTTTTTTTTCTGAATTTTTTTCTTCCCGTTTTTCATCTCGGCAACGTCTCTCATCGGAACTTTTATCTGATATAGAATTCCGTCAAGAATCTTCTCTTCAATTAATTTATTGATAGCTTCTTCAACCTTCTTCTCATAGCCGGAATAAACATGTAGAACGTACCATCCCTTACTCATCAAAACCCCTATCACATTCCCAAAGTAATAATCTTAGATATCGCTTCCAAAGACAGAAAATCAATAACCGTTAATATCATGGATACTATAACAAGAGAAACCACAACGACAATCGTCTGAGACGTAACGTCTTCTCTGGAAGGCCAGTTTACTTTCCTTAACTCTGCAAAACTCTCTCTAACAAAAGCAATTATTTTTTTCATAAATCAACCCTTTTAAATAATATCCAATCAATTACCCAACAGATAACCGATAAATAAACCAGGGCAAGCAGGACTCGAACCCACGACATTCGGTTTTGGAGACCGACGTTCTACCAACTGAACTATTGCCCTAAAATTAAAAAAAATAAAATTTATTTTATTTTTGTTTCCTTGTGAACGGTATGCTTCTTATCCCACTTACAATACTTATTCTTCTCCAGCTTACCTTGCATATTCTTTTTATTCTTCGTAGTCGTATAGTTTTTTCTATTGCATTCGGTGCACATCAACGCAATCTTATCATTTGAACTTTTTTTTGAAGCCATATAAACCCCTATCTATTCTAAATATTAAATTATTCGATAAAATCCATAGCCTCTAATCAGAATTGAACTGATGACCTCATCCTTACCAAGGATGCGCTCTACCAACTGAGCTATAGAGGCAAAAAAAGTCTAATAAATATACAAGATTATTTAATAGTTGTCAATAAAATTTTAAATTAAATTTTATTTATACGGATTCGATTAATTTTGAAGATTCCGCAATTAATTCCTCTAAAATGTTTGAAACGGCAAAAATTGATTCAAAAAATTCCTGATAACTGTTTTTAACCGACTGCAAATCTTGAAGAACTATCTCGCCGCGCTGATTAATTTGATTAATTTTAGCGATCAGATCTTTAACCATCGGGGTAATCTTCTCAACCTCTTCCGCCGTTTGAGACGACAATTTATCTACCTCGTGAGCGACTATTGCAAAACCTTTTCCGGCCGAACCCGCTCTAGCCGCCTCGATCGCGGCGTTTAGCGAAAGAAGGTGCGTTTGATCCGAAATCTCGGTAATAGCGTCTACTATCGGCGTAAAATTTTGCGACAACCTCACAAGACCTTCGTTAGATTTGCCGACGTTGCTAAGCGCGTCGTGCGTTATTGAGAAAGAATTGTTAATTTCAGTAAAAATTATCTTTATATTGTCAACTTTTTCGCTCATATTTTTTAACGAATTTGAAAGTTTATTTGAAATATCGGTTAAATTTGAGCTCTTATAGTTCAATAGTTCGGCCAAATAAAACTGGCAATTCTCTTTTTTATTTAAACCGCCGTAAATAGCCCGAGCCATAGACTCGCACTTGAAATATCCGCAACCGTTGCAATTCCTGAAATCTATCGGCTTAGTTTTTCTCATATCTTGATAAACTTTCTGTAATTGCTCGTTATTTACTGTAACCGGATCAAATTCAGAATTTCTTCTCGTATACTTTCTTTCAAAAGATTTGTTTTTAAGTTCTTCCTGTAATTTCTTAAATTTTTTCTTAAAGTTCTTTACCCCGCCGTGACTTCTCTGTTGTTCTTTGATCCTTCTATTATAAAAATAATCGGCGTCGTCCTGAGTAAATCCTTTGATATATCCCGGACCGAAAGCGCACCCTTTTTCGCAATTGAGAGCGTCTATAAAAAGAGGAACGTCTCGGCTTTCGTTTATATTTTTTATTAATTCGTCAAAATATTCTCCGTATATCATATCCCCTTCGATTCGTCGAGCTCGAAGAGGTATATCCATATCTCTAAGAATTACCTCCCTCATTCCGCCCGGTCTTGAAAATGCGACGCCTCTTTCGGCTTCAAAGTCGTCAAAATTATCCTCCGGCATACTCGTAACGTCGATTCTTCGTTTTTTAATATACTCAAGTAATTTTTGAAAAGTTATGTTATAATTTATATAATTTTTTGTATTAGAGTCTTTAAATTCAAAAGTATTGCCAATGCAAGCGCCCAAAAAAGCAATCTCGCCGTTAAATTTTTCTACTTCTCTCAAATATCTCGCCAAAGATAAAGCGGGACTATCGACAGGAGCCAAATATTGCATCAACTGAGGTTTGTACATCTCTATGAATTTTACTACAACAGGACACGCTTGCGAAATAACGCATTTTGGGTTCTTTTCTTTGATAAATTCCTCATATTTCATAGCGGTTAGCTCGGCGCCAAACCCCTCGTCGTAAACTTTTTTTGCCTTTAAGTTGTTTCGAAGATATGCGATTATTCTTCCGTACTCTCCGCCCCACGAACCGACGATCGCCGGAGATATAATAAAAACCAAGTTTTCATGAGGTTTAGATAAAAATAGATCAAAATCGTCCGTATAACTAATCGCCTCATGACTGCAAGCTTCGATACACTTACCGCAATATATGCATGAAGAACCGATTATTTCTACCGTCTCGTCTCCGGCGTTTAAGCAATACTTAACGGGGCATACGGCGATACATCTGTGGCAATTAACGCATTTATCTTTATCAACTTTAACTAAATTCATAGAAAAACCTTGAGTAAAAAAATTTTCTACTTTAATAATCGACTAAAAATCGACTTTTATTAAGTAAAATTTAAACTTAAGAAAAAACGGAATTACCATAGATATCCAGAGCGACGATTACAGGAAAATTATCGACTTCCAGATCAAAAACCGCCTCCGCCCCCAGATCGGGAAAAGCTACTAATTTTGAGCTTTTAACCCTTTTAGCAAGGTACGCCGACGCTCCGCCAAAAGTAACCAGATACGGGCTTTTATATTTTTTAACGATATCGGGAATATATCCGCTACGCTCCCCTTTCCCGATAGAACCGATCGAGCCGAGTTTGCATACCATTTCAAGAAACTCGTCCATACGATAACTTGAAGTCGGTCCGCAACTTCCTATGGGATACCCTTCTCGAGTCGGCGTAGGTCCCATATAGTAAATCAGCTTATTTTTAACTGAAAAAGGAATGTCGCCGCCTCTCTCGACTAACTCGCGAATCCTGCTATGCGCGGCGTCTCTGGCGGATAAAACACTTCCGGTCAATTCCAGCATATCTCCCGACCGCGCTTGTAATAATTTGTTAATATCTGTTTCCAGATTTATCTTTATAACCATATCAAAAACACTCTATATAAAAAGAATAATTTTATCAACTATTATTTAGAAATTTGATTTATTAACCGACAAAAAAAATCCCAACTATGCGAGCATGGTTGGGATTGATTAAAAAAAACAATAAATTCTTATAACGAATCGGCTAATTTATTCAAATCGCCTTCTACCGTTGGATTCCCTTTATCCGCGGACGATCTTCTTAATTTTAAAATCGACGGCTTTATAAATCTCTTCCAAACCGGCCTCGTCGAGAAATCCGTTTGCCGCGCCGGTTTCTCCAATTTTATAAGACGCAAAAGCCGTCGCCCTTTTAATCGCCTCAATAGGTTTATATCCTTTGACGTAATAATGAACAAACGAACTGAATAAAGCGTCGCCGGCGCCGATAGTATTAACGACGTTTCTGGTTCGAACCGCTTCGATATGCGACAATTCGTCGGTAGTTCTGTCGTATATAAGAGCTCCTTTGCTTCCAAGGCCGATAACTATAATGACGCATATGTGTCTGTTTTTCAAATCAATTATAAACTCTTCCGGCTTTTTAGGTAACCGCTCGTCGCTCAAAAATAGTATATCGGCGGCTTCCATATAATCGCGGTTATATTCGTCATTAATATTGTCGAGAACGTGAACGTCGGTCGCAATCATTAACCCCGCTTCTTTAGCCATTCTTAATAACGGCCGCGAAAAGTTGATATTGCAAAGTATCGCGCATCGAGCTCCTTTTATCGCCTCGATAAATTTATTTTCGTCGTAGGATTTTTCCTGAATATCTTTCAGATCGCAATATATCTCCCTACGTCCCGACGGGTCGTATAATATTATCGATTGAGGAGTATTCTTAAGACCGCTTTTGATATAATCTGAATTCCATCCTTCTTTTTGGAATAACGACTTTACCTTATCCCCTTCGAAATCGTCGCCTACTAACGACAAAAGATTAACGTCGTCTCCTAAAACGCTCATAGCTTTGGTAATATTCAGACCTACTCCCGATACGGTCGTATTGATCCCAAAAAACGGGTAATCTACAGGAAAATATTCAATCGGGAATCCTTTAACTTTCAAAGTTGTTTCGATATTAATTAATCCGGCGACTATTATTTTACTCATAATTGATCCTTGATTTTAAATCCAAACGGATTGATTAATTTGTTAAGTTTTTTGATATCTAATTCTTTACCAGAATAATCGATCGACGCCTCTTTTTTAGCAAGATCGATTGTTACGTTTTGAATTTCCTTAACTTTTTCGAACTCCCCTTTAATTAATTTAACGCAAGATTCGCAGCGCATTCCTTCGATAAAAATTTTTTTATTACTCATAATTTCCTCCTATTTATCCATATATTTTTCTAACAATAAAATTATCTCGCCGATCTTGTCGTCGGCGCTCCCTTCGTTCATAGCGTCTTTAACGCAAGTCTGAAGGTGGCGCTTAAGGACGATCATATTAGATTTTTTAATCAGAGCGATAACGGCAAGAAGCTGTTTTGAAACGTCCACGCAGTATCTCTCCTCCCCGATCATTTTGATAATCCCCTCGATTTGTCCTTTAGCAATTTTTAGTATTTCGACGGCTTTTTTGCCGTCGCGACTATTACAATCCATTTTATCGCCTCTCCTTATTTTAGTTTAATAAATTTCAACCTTAACGCGTTAGATACGACCGACAACGAACTGAGAGACATCGCCCCCGCCGCCAACATCGGATTCAACTGCGGACCGTTAAATATCGATAAAAGCCCCGCCGCAATCGGAATAAGAACGACGTTATAGGCAAACGCCCAGAATAAATTCTGCTTTACGTTTCTTATCGTAATTTTTGAAAGATATAACGCTTTAGCTACGTCGTTTAGGTCCGAGCGCATCAGAACAATATCGGCTGACTCGATAGCGACGTCCGTACCGCTTCCAATAGCTATACCAAGATCTGAGGCGGCAAGAGCGGGCGCGTCGTTAATTCCGTCGCCGACCATAGCGACTTTCCTTCCGTTCTTTTTAAGTTTTAATATTTCTCCGGTTTTATCTTCAGGAACCGCTTCCGATACGACAATGTCGATTCCGGCTTCTTTTGCAAGAGTCATAGCGGTTCTTTTATTATCTCCAGTCAACATTACCGTCGTAATTCCTTGAGTTTTCAACCTAGCGATCGTATCTTTAACGCCGACTTTGAGGTTATCTCTGCAGGCGATAATCCCTGCGAGTTTCTCATTAATTACTATACAAATAACCGTTTTTCCTTCGGATTCAAGTTTATCTATTTTTCCCGACGCGTCCGTAATATTATCAAAGTTTACGTTATATTTTTGAAGAAGTTTACGGTTTCCTATCAATATAAATTTTCCGTCTATTTTAGCGGACGCCCCAAGACCCGGAATATAGTTAAAAAGTTCTAAATTTAGAAGTTCGACGCCTCTTTTCGCCGATTCTTTAACAATAGCGTCGGCAAGAGGGTGATCAGACTTTTTTTCAACCGAAGCGCAGAATTTCAGTATTTCGCTATCGTTATAATCGGAAAAGCTCGATATATCGGTTACAACCGGCTTTCCATAAGTTAGCGTTCCCGTTTTATCAAAAACAATCGTATCTATACTATGGGCTATTTCTAGAGCTTCGCCGCTTTTTAATAATATCCCATTTTCGGCCCCCCTTCCCATTCCTACCATTAAAGCGGTAGGCGTCGCCAATCCCAGAGCGCATGGGCAAGCGACGACCATAACGGCGGTAAATATTTTTAGCGCATAAACAAAATCCTTACCCGCTATAAGCCACGATACGGACGAAACAAGCGCAATTACAATAACAACCGGAACAAAATAACCCGAAACGACGTCGGCCAGTTTAGCTATGGGAGCTTTACTACCTTGAGCTTGCTCGACAAGTTTGATAATCTGAGCCAAAGCAGTCTCTCTACCTACTTTTTCTACTTTAATGATAATAGAACCGTTTTTATTGACTGTCCCGCCAATTACCTTATCGCCGGCGACTTTTTCTACGGGAACGCTCTCTCCGGTAATCATAGATTCGTCTATAGAAGTATACCCCTCGGTTACTACGCCGTCGATAGGAATTTTATCGCCGGGTTTTATTATAACTATGTCGCCTATTTTTATGCTTTTAACCGGAACTTCTACTTCCCTGTTATCGACCAGGATCAGAGCTTTTGTCGGAGTCAGATTTAAGAGTTTTTTTATCGCCTGATTAGTTCTGTTTTTAGAAGTCGCTTCGAGCGTTTTTCCCAAAAGAATTAGAGTAATTATTACGCCCGTCGTTTCGAAATATAGATTATGCGCGTACTCTATAGCCCCGGAGGCTATTCGTAGCGTCGAATATACGCTATACAAAAAAGCCGAAGCGGTTCCCACGGATATAAGCGTATCCATATTAAGAGATCGATTGAGAACCGACTTAACGCCGTTTATATAAAATTTCCTACCTATTATCATAATCGGTAAAACAAGAGCTAACTCGACCAATGCGTAAATCAAAGGAGAGATCATAGGATCAAGAATTACCGGTAGAGCGCCTTTAAGTATAGGGATCATCGGCGCCATAGCTATATAAAAGAGAGGAATGGTAAAAATCGAGCTAAGAATCATTTTCAACCTCATAGACTTGAGGTCGGCGCTTTTCCTTAACGAATCGTAATCCGATTCGCTATTATCCTCGACGGGTAAAGCTTTGAAGCCGCCTTTTTCAATTGCAGAATTTATGTCGTCAATTCTTATTTTCTCAGAATTAAATTTTATATAAGATTTCTCGTTGGCAAGATTAACGTTAACGCTCTCCACCCCGTCGAGAGATTTTACATTCCTTTCTATAAGAGCCGCGCACGAAGCGCAGCGCATACCTTCAATCGGTACGGTTATTTCAGTAATATTTTTTTTCATATTCTCTCCTCTACCCCCCCCACCCCCTATGGGTTGGGTTACCGTAAATATAATTTAATATAATCTTTTATAGCGGTCAAGAATTTTTTAAAGAAATATGTTGAAAAAAACAATAAAATGATTTTTAATCGTAAATATTCCATAATAAAAGGGGCGTTTATGAAAAAATATATTTTGGCGCTGGATCAAGGCACAACAAGTTCGAGAGCTATCTTATTTAACAAAAACGCTCAGATTGTAGATATCGAATCGGTTGAATTCAGACAAATATATCCCCGCCCGGGCTGGGTAGAGCATCAGCCGGAGGAGATACTTGATTCTATACTTCAAGTAATTAAAACCGTCGTAAAAAGAAAAAATATTTCTTTTGAAGAGATCGATAGCATAGGAATCACAAATCAACGCGAAACCGCGATATTATGGGACAAAAAAACCGGAAAACCGGTATACAACGCGATAGTATGGCAATGCAGAAGAACGAGCGACAGATGCGCGGATATTTATAAAAATAATTACGACAAAACAATATTCGAAAAAACTGGACTGGTAGTCGACCCCTATTTTAGCGCTACAAAAATCGAGTATATACTAAACAACGTCGCCGGTCTGAGAGAAAGAGCTCAAAAAGGGGAGATCGCTTTTGGAACTATCGACAGTTGGCTCGTTTACAACCTGACCGGCGGAAAAAATCATGTTACCGACTACTCAAACGCTTCTAGAACTATGCTTTTCAACATTCATAATCTAAAATGGGACGAAGATCTTCTAAATTTTTTTAATATCCCGAAGGAAATTTTACCGGAAGTCGTACCTAATTCTTGCAAAGGAATCGTCGCGGATCATCCCGTATTTGAAGGAACTAAAATCCAGATTGGGGGAATCGTCGGAGATCAACAGGGCTCTCTCTTTGGACAGAAATGCTTTTACGAAGGAGATATCAAAAACACATACGGCACGGGATGTTTCCTTCTTATGAATATCGGGAAAACCGCAAAGAAATCAAAAAACCGGGCGCTTACGACTATCGCTTGGAATATTAATGGGGAGACGACCTACGCTCTAGAAGGGGCGGTGTTCATAGCCGGAGCGGTCGTTCAGTGGCTTAGAGATTCGATACAGATTATAAACGACAGCGCCGTTACCGAGAAGATTTCGCTTGAGAATAAAAAAGACTCGCTTATCTTTGTCCCCGCGTTCTCGGGGCTTGGAACGCCTTACTGGGATCCCGAAGTCCGAGGCGCGATATTCGGAATATCCAGAGACACGGATAGAGCGGATATTATCAAAGCGGCGCTAGAAGGTATCGCTTATCAGGCGAAAGATCTACTCGAAGCGCTGAAAAGCGATTTTTGTAAAGACATCGGGCGTTACAGAGCGGACGGCGGAGCCTCGAAAAACAGGTATCTGGCGCAATTTCAAGCGGATATAATACAAGAAAACGTCAACGTTGTGAAAATGTCGGAAACCACCGCGCTCGGAGCCGCTTTTTTCGCGGGGCTATCTACTGGATTTTTCCCTTCTTTAAAATACATAGAAAACATCGATCAAGAAATCGTTGTTTATAAACCAAAAATTTCTCCAGAAGAAGCAGATCAAAAGTACGCCAGATGGAAAAAAGCGGTGGAAGCCCTAAGGAATTTTAGATAACTATTGACTTATTGTAAAATCTTATTTATATTTGCGCTAATTCTTCCAATTAATAATATACTTACTATATAAGGAATATCAATGGGATTTTTTAATAATAAAAAAGAACAAACTTCAAAAATAAGCGTCGACAAAAACAAAAAAATTCCCATTAAAACGGAATCGCTCGGCGCAAAACTTCGCGGTTTTTTTGGCGGCAGATCGTTGAATGAAGAAGATATCGATCGCATCGAAGAGATACTCATCAAAGCCGATATCGGACCTTCCATTAGTTACGAGCTTATCGATAAAATGAAGAAAAAAAGCGTCGATAACATCGAAGACGCTATCGGATACCTCAAAAACGAAATGGAAAAGTACCTCGTAGATAAATATCCGCCGATTGAAAGAGGAGAGTTAAATATCATTTTGGTATTAGGGGTAAACGGCGTCGGCAAAACCACCTCTATTGCAAAAATTGCGAATTTTTATCTCAATCGAAAATTTAAAGTATTGATAGCCGCCGCCGACACTTTCAGAGCCGCCGCGACGGAACAGTTAACCAAATGGGCGACCAGACTAGATATACCTATAATCAAACAAGGCGAAGGGGCCGACCCGGCAAGCGTCGTTTTCGACGCGCTAGACTCCGCTATATCGAAAAAGGTAGATCTGCTTCTTATAGATACGGCGGGTCGGCTTCACACAAAAGCGAATCTGATGGAAGAATTGAAAAAAATTGAGAGAATCATTAAAAATAAAGGGAACTTTATCAAAAACAACCTACTAATCATCGACGGAACCACCGGACAAAACGCTTTTTTGCAAGCGGAGTCTTTTAACTCGCTTATCGGAATCGACGGAATTATGGTCACCAAATACGACGCCGAATCAAAAGGGGGCATCGTATTTACCATTCAGAAGAAACTTGGCATACCGTTTTATTTTATCGGAGACGGCGAACAAATAGGCGATATAGAGGAATTCAAAAGGCATGAATTTATTGAAAAGATTTTTGGTTAAATTTTTCCTGATTACCGCTATTTTTTATATTTCCGGAGAAGAACCGTTAGACAGAACCGAGATATTCCGCTCAAATTCCAACGGGCTTTCTTTAGTTCCTATAAAAGAAAAAGACGTCAAAAATTATAAGTACTTTCTAAAAGTTTTTATTACCGACAATCTGACTTTAAAAAAAATTCTTTATAGAGATAATAAAGAATTTAAAAAATGGGAATACAAATATTTCGCTCAGATAAAAAATGAAGAGACTTATTACAAAGACGGCAAAGTAATGAATATAGTATTTTTCGACGCAAACGGCCATAAAATAAAAGAAGAGGAGTATAAAAACGAATCTAAGATCAAAGAGACTCAATACGCCTACAATCAAGAGGGATTAGTAGAACTTGAAACGGTTATCAACCTACTCAATAAACAAACTACTACCATTAAATACCGCTACGACTCGGAATATCGTATTAAACAAATCGAGAAAAATTATCCCGACGGCAAAGTCGTGTATTGGGAATCTTTTTTATCCGGTAAAGGGATCATGTCAAAGGAGTATTATACTCTAAAAGGGGAGATTTACACATTTTGGTATAACGAAAACGGTCAGGAAACCAACGGAGAAATTCGCGAAACGGGCGAAAATGATAAGTTGAAAGTAGAATGGAATAATACCTATACAAATAAAGGAATTCGCGAAAAAAAAGAGGAGATAAACTACGTTTTAAATAAAAAAATCAAATCATGGTATAATAAAGACGGTAAAGAGATAAAAATTGAAAATTATATCGACGATAACCTTGAAACGATTGAATTTTACGATTATAACAAAGATAAAAAAATTATCTCATATAAAATAATTAAAGATCTGACGGAAACCGAGACCCGTTACGATTACGACGCCGACGGAGAAAACGATAAAACGTATTATTACGAAAATAACCTGTTAAAAAGATTTGTCCAAAAAAACAAAGACGGCTCAAGAACCGAAACGCTATATTCTAAAACCGGCGTAAACGTTATCTTAAACTACGACGAAAGCAATAATCTTATTAATTAGTATTTAAAAATTATTCATAAAATAATTTGAAATTATTATTTTTTTTTACTACAATGTTTTAATTATGAATAAAAGTTCGAACAATATTTCAACAATCTCAATATTTTGCGTAATATCGACATTTTCTCTTTTTTTTTCTCTTATCTTTTTGAGAATAAACAGAATTATTTACGCTATTAACGTCTTCAACCTTAAAATCGCAAATTTCGAGGATTTTATTTTTGTTTCGATAACATTAGCCCAAGATTTGTTTTTCTGCTTTCTAATCTACCTCTTGATAAGGGCTTTAACGGGAATATCTAAAAATAAAACGCTTTTTGCGTTAACAAGCGTTATTTCGGTTATATTTTATTTGTTTATTTTTCTGTTTAACGTAGTCGATTTTATTTATTTTAAAAATTCAGGCGCTTCTATAAGCTGGAATTCCATAACTCTCGTCAAAGGTAACATTTTAAATCTTTGGGATTCGGCTCTAATTTATCTTACTCCGGCTTTATCGTTGTCGGTAATTTTTTTCGCTATCCTGATTTGCGTTTCCGGTTACGTTTCGCTTTATTTCTTTAACAAATTTAAAAATAATTTCAGTTTTAAAGATTTTTATCTAACCAAAAAGTTAGCTTTGATAGTCATGGTAATTTCGCTATTTTTATTTTCGCAGAATTATCTGATAAGCTTAGGTTCTAAAACGCATATCAATTCTATACCGGTCTTTAACGTCGTATCCTCTTATATCTCAGGTAAAATCGCTAATAAACGCTCTCTAGAAGCCGAAGAAGTCGCTTCAAATATACCAAAAACAATAAAAAAATTCAATTTCGATTCGAGAGTTTTCCCCATATCTATTAACGATAGAAAAACGATAGAGGTTATCAAATCTAATCTGAATTCGTCAAATAGAAAATTTAATATCATATATTACCTTTCCGAATCCACGTTCGCCGGCTACTATCCTATGTACGGAGCAAAAGAGAATGTAGCTCCTTTTATGACGAGCAAGTTATCCAATGCTTTGCTGTTAAAAAATTTTTACACGACGGGCGTAAGAAGTATCAACACTTTGATCTCTTTATTGACAGGACTTGGAGGATATCCCGGATATAAGTCGCTGACTTTGATAAATCCCGAGATAAATACGCCGGCCTTAAGCTCTTTACTTAAAACTAAAGATTACAAATCTGCGTTAATCCACGGCGGCGCCTTTTCCTTTTACAATAAATTGGCGTTTTTGAAAAACAGAGATTTTGATTTCTTAGCCGACGCTAAATACCTCAAACAGGTCTATCCGGAAGCTAAAACGGCGAGTTGGGGAATAGACGACAGATATATGGTAAAAGAGGGGCTTAAGT
>JAGOCL010000409.1 GCA_017998755.1 Spirochaetota bacterium
GTCGGGGTATTTATCGGCGCTTTTATAGGGCTTTTTGTCATGACCAATCTCAATGAAATTATAGTTTCTTTCGGTTATTTGATAGACTTTTATCAAAACTTTATATATATTATTTTAAGGAATTTTATCGATATCGCGCGTCCGGAGAATGTAGAAATATTTTCAAAAGATTTCTATCTCGATAAAATTTATACGGATATTTCTTTTTGGGAGATAGCGCTTGTCGGATTTGTCGCGCTACATTTTTCTCTGATAGCGGCTATTATTCCTTCCGTTAAGGCGGGAAAAGTTAAACCTTACGAGGTAATAAGAAATGGTTGAAGTAGTTAAAACAAATAATCTGACTAAAATATACAAAACCGCCGCGGAGAGTCTTTTGATTTTGGATAATATCAATTTTACGCTGAACGAGGGCGAGTCCGCGGCTATAACCGGAGAGAGCGGCTCCGGCAAATCCACATTTCTGAATATGATCGGCGGACTCGATACGTCTAGTAGCGGTCAGACTTTCATCGACGGCGCGGACATAACAGGGTTAGACGAGTACGAGATGACGACGTTTAGAAATCTCAAAATCGGTTTTATTTTTCAAGCCCATTATCTTTTGGAAGAATTCAACGCCGTCGAAAATGTAATGATTCCGTATTTGATGCATAATTTTAACAAAAAAGAGGCAAAAGAGCGAGCTCTCGAACTTTTAGATTACGTCGGACTTAGCGGGAGGATAAATCACTATCCGTCGCAGTTGTCCGGCGGAGAAAAGCAGAGGGCGGCGATAGCCAGAGCGTTTATAAACAGTCCCAAACTGATACTTGCCGACGAACCGACCGGGAATCTCGACGAGAAAAATTCCGGTAAGGTTCTAGAATTGCTATTTAATATAGCGAGAGATAAAAAACATTCCCTTGTTATAGTAACTCACTCGAAAGCTATCGCCGATCTTACGAATTACAATTATCGTCTCGAATTTGGCGCTTTAAATAGGATCAGATAAAATGATCGTTTTAGGATTACTCAAAGTTATCGCTATTATATTTTCGATTTTCATTTTAGCGGCGCTTATAGGTTTTATTAAAAATATTTTTAACAAAAACTGGGAGAAAAACTACTGCATCGGGTGCAAATTTTATCAAACCGACGAATGTATAGGCGACGGATTTAACTGTTTCAGAAAAAAAAGCTTCTATAAAAAATAAAAAAAAATAAATTATAAAATTGGTAAATATTTGAAATTCATATAACAATAAACTAAATATTGTGATACATTTGCAGTATACACATATCTTAACTAAGGAACAATAATGACTTTATTAAAAAAGATTTCGATATTATTTCTTGCTCTTATCGCAGTAAACGCGCTTTTCTCCGATACTTTTGAGGAGGTAGTTGGCAAGATTAAAGATAAATCCCTGTTAGAGCAGATAATCTATCTTGACAAATACGTCGAAGAGGGCTCCGACGTCAGATTTTTTATATTAAAAGCTAAGAATGAGATAAAAAGTAGAGATTTCATAGGCGCCGCTAAGACGACGCTATCCGCGCAAGACCGTTTTGGCGATAGTTCCGAAATTCTCAACCTTATGGGGTTAAGTTACTTTTACCTAAACGATTTTGAAAAGTCGTATCGTTGTTTTAACAAATCGCTCGCTATTAATAATGAAGATAATTTTGCAAAAAGTTATCTCTCTATTATCGATCCCTATACAAAGCCGTCGTATAGAAATATTGAAAATGCCGAATCGGTCGATATAGCCGGATTGTCGGAAGAATTTAACGCTAAATACGATATTGAGGACATGAAGGATAACTATGTTTATCTGTTAAATGAAAAAGATGTCGAAATTATAGATTCAGGGAAATTCAACTATACCGTTCATTGCGTAGTTAAAATTCTTACAAACGACGGGGTTGGGATGTTTCGAGATTTCTCATACTCCTACAACTCTTACGAGTATAAAGCCGACGTTTTACGAGCCGGCTCTTATTCGACGGAACTTGAGTTTAAAAGCATCAATCCTAAAAATATCGTGAATATAGACAAAAATTCTTCGTCGGAAAATTCTTTCTATTCCAATAAAAAATACGTCGCATTTCCGTTTCCCGATTTGCAAAGCGGAAGTTTGCTGGAGTTTAAGATTAAATTCAGTTCGACCGGTAAGACTTTATCGCCAAAGTCGTTTGATCAATACTTGTTTTCGTCGTCGGTCCCGGTTTCGACTTCCCGATACAAGATAACTTATCCCGACGGGTTGAAGCCGAATATTCGAGTTATCGGCGACGAAGTTCAGAAAAGCGAGTCGAAATACGGAGCTAAAGCTACGGAGATTTACGAATATTTCTCGCCTCCGGTTTTCAATCTCGCTTACGAATCCGTTTCGATTTACGACGTATCCCCTCAGATTTTAGTCGGATTTTACGATTCGTGGGAAGAAATATCGCTGTGGTATAACGGCATTTTTGAAAAAGCGGTAAACGCTAAAGACGGCGACTTAAACGACGCTATTCTCAAAGAATTGGCGATATACGAATCGGACAAACTGAAAACCGTTGAAAAGATATATAAATACGTTCAAAAAAATATCCGATACGTCGCTCTCGAGTTAGGAGAGGGGGCTATGGTTCCTCATACGCCTAAAGAGATATATAAGAATAAATTCGGCGATTGTAAAGATCAAGCGGTTTTCATGGCGTACCTTTTAGGGCTTTATGGAATTGACGCCAAACCCGTACTGGTTTCTACTATTGATAACGGCCGAATTAATGAGGAAATTCCTTCTCCCTACTATTTTAACCATGTAATCGTCTATATTCCGGTTCAAAGCGGCGTATCGTCTGAAATATTCTGCGATACGACAAGTTCGGTAACCCCTTTTCTTAACCTTCCTTCGGTAGATCAAGGCGTAAGAGTTTTGGTTATCGGAGAAAATGGGGATAGCTTTTTCGCGACGACTCCCGTTATAGCCCCCGAACAAAACCGCATTGAAGAGATTTATAAGGCGACGCTTAATCTTAGCAGTTCGGGGGAGATGTTTTATAGCGAAACATTCTCGGGAAGTTATTCTGAAATTCTTAGATATTCGTTTATTAATAGA
>JAGOCL010000410.1 GCA_017998755.1 Spirochaetota bacterium
TCTTTAATTGAGTCTGAAGATATCATTTTTTTTCCTTAAATTAATTTTAAAATATTTTTGTTTAGCGCATCTTTATTATTTTCGAGAGTTTCTATTATATTTTCAAGGTTTTCTTTTTTATTAGATAGAAATGAAAGAAATAAAAGAGAGCGAATTTTTCCAAAAATTTTTATAGGATAAATTAAAAGAGAGCTCATATTTTCATATTCGTTAGTTAATTGGTTATTCTCAAAGAAATATTCCAATTTTTTCATATCAGAAATAAATACCAGCCGTTCTTTAGTAAAAATATGTTGAACGAGAATGTTGTTTTCGTCAAGATTGTATTTTTCGACCATTTTCTCGTTAAATCCAACTTGATACGTTTGTATAAAGCTCTTATTGTTCAAACTAATTAATAGCGATAGTTTTTTCGCGTCGGTTTGATCGGCAACTTCGTCGAGTAAAGTCTGAAAAGGAGTTTTAGTTTTAGCAGAGTCGGTAACGTCTGATGGAAGTTCGCCGTCTATGTTTTCTGAACCTTCGTAAAATTCGTCCGGAATTTTCGGCACTTCATTAATTTCGTCGTCGCTATCTATACCTTCGATCTCTTCGATTTCATCGCTATCTTCGTTGTCGCGAATTTCATCGTCGTCGATTTTGAAAAGATCGTCGATCGTTTCAATTTCTCTAACGTTTTCCGGTTCGAGATCTTCAAGCTCGTCGAATTCCTCTAAAGTCTCGATATTTTCGACGTTATCGTCGATATCCGGGGTTTCGTCGTCGTCGACGTTTGTTTGAGTAATTTCCGGAAACTCGTTTAAACTTTCGTAATAATTTTCGTCGTAAGCTATTTCGCCGTCGGTCATACCGTTTTCTATCAAAAACCTATTTTTAGATATAATATCCTCGTCTTGAGTAATATTTTCAATTTTGTTATCTTTATTGTCCAATTCTTCGGCCTCTTCAACTTTTTCTATATTTTCGACTACGACTAACTCCTCGTCTTCAAGCTCTTCGACCTCGTCGATTTTTTCAATTTCGTCGGCGTCGCCCAATTCTTCGACGGTCTCCGCGTCTTCGAGCTCCTCGACCTCGTCGATTTCTTCAATTTCGTCGGCGTCTCCCAATTCTTCGACGGTCTCCGCGTCTTCGAGCTCTTCGACTTCGTCAATTTCTTCGATTTCGTCGGCGTCGCTCAATTCTTCAACGTCCTCTGCGTCTTCGAGCTCTTCGACTTCGTCAATTTCTTCGATTTCATCTGCGTCGCTCAGATCCTCGACGTCCCCGGCGTCCTCTAACTGCTCGACTTCTTCTACTTCGATTGGTTGCGACTTATCTATGCCGGCGGATTTTTTACGAATTTTATCCGGATCTTGCGGTATCTGGATTAAATTATTGTAGTTTAGAGGAATACCTTTTTCTGTTAAAGTTTGTATAAATTTTTCAAAAATCTTCTCAATTTTTTGTATAGTTTCCGCTTGTTGGATGCTTTCCATATTTTTTTCGATAGTTTGATCGATTTTATCTAGTATTATATCTAATTGATCTTCAATATCTTTTTTATTGTTTTTATTAAGTTTCTTAAAGTCTTTATAGATTGTTTGTAGTAAGATATCTTTTTTATGATTCAGATTGGACTTGATTTTTTCAATATCTGATTTGGATTTTGCGTTTATCATCTCTTCAAGAAGAACCGCAGAAAACAACGATATTTTTTCTTTAGCTTTTTCAAATTCGGTCTTTCGCAAAGAAAGAAGTATCAATATCAAAAGGTATAGCGTGATGAAAAATATAAAAAACAGTACGATGGACTTTTGCTTATCGACGTTTAAGGCCGAGCTTTCAACTAAAGAAAATACGGTAAGATTGTAATTTTTTACTTCGTACGAGTAAGGTTTGTACGTTATTTTTGTTTTAGTCCCAAAATCGTCCGTAAATTCTACAATAAAAGATTTACTTTCGTCCGGTAAGATATCAAATTTTCTGTCTAAATAATCCGAAGAAATCTCGTTTGGTTTATCGATAATAATTTTTTCGTTATTTATAAAAGATACGGATCTGAACGCCGCCTCTGAGTTTAACAGATAATTAAACAGCGCGGATTCGGTATAATAAAACAAAACCGCGAAATTAATACTCTGATATTTAAAATTTTTATAGATTATTAAATAGTTGTTTTTTTTATCGTTTATAAAGTTCAGCGGATTATTTTGAGCAAATAAAACCGGATTTTTTTCAATCCCGTCGGCGGATATAAACGAAACTAAAGTTTTACTTAATCTTTGCTCGGCGGAGTTTGAAGAAAAGACTAATGTTTTCTCTTCGTTTATTATTTTAATGGAATTAAAAAACGGCTCTTTTAACTTGTATTTATCGATATTTTTCATTTCGGAGCCAATATTTATCTGTTTAGACTTGCTTTTATCGATAAATTTTGAGAAATCTAGCGAATCAAGAAGATTGTTTATTTCAAATTCTTTATTAACAAAGTATTTCTCGACTATTCTTCCTATTTTATTTATGTTATCGGAGTATTTTGTTTCTAATTTTGCGTTTATAAAATTTACTACGCCTATATCAATATTTGAGTAGAAAATCAAAAAAGATAATAATGAAATTATAATAATTAATATGATGAAGCTAATTACTATTTTCAGAATATTTGACATTAATATTACCCTATAAGACTTATCGGAAAAAAAATAAATTCATAAACTTCTATTTTTAGATTGTTATTAATTTTAGTATTAATCGTTAAAATTTGCTCAGAATTTACTAAAATTTTAGAAAAATCTTTTGAGGTTTTTCAAAAATCTGTAGATATAATATTTTTTGACATTATGGGTTATATGATAAGGATCCTGAAATCGTACTACATCTCCGCCGAATTTAAGTTTGAAATCGGTAACGGAAAGAAGTTGATCTTTCGGGTTGTCGGGATCTGCGATTCCCAAAAAGTCGTAAAACAGACAGTTTTTCTCTTTAGCTATTTTTATCGCTTCCCATTGAAGGAGATACGGCGCCATCAAATTTCTCTTTATGTTGCTCGACGCTCCGTAATAATAAAGCCCTTGATTATTGGTATAGGTAAATATTCCTCCGCACAATAC
>JAGOCL010000023.1 GCA_017998755.1 Spirochaetota bacterium
AAATGAAGTCCTTTATTTTTTTATTCAAGTCATATTATTTCCCTCCCACAGTCAACGATATGATTACATCAATTGAAACATTATAAAATTTAATTTTTAAATAATCAAGCGCTTTTTGCAAATTTAATTTTAAAAAACATATTTGCAAAAAGCGTTGACTAAAATACTAATTTCATATACTATATTTTCGAGGGATTATTATGAAATTAATGTCAGTTTCTGAAGCGAGCAAGAAATCCGGTATACCAGAGAGGACTTTATACTTAAAATTAGAACAAAATTTGTTAAAAAACTATAGCGATAATAAAACTTTATTAAACTATAGCGAAGTTTTGAATTTAAAACCGATTGTAATAGTTTTATATAACCTAAAAGGCGGTATAGGTAAAACTACAATAAGCGCGATATTATCGCACTATTTTGGCAATATTGGAAAGAAAGTATTAGCTTGCGATCTCGATCCTCAACAAAACCTCTCAATCTGTTATGAGAAATTTGATTCGTCAAAAAAAAACGTCTATAATTTTATGGACAAATTTTCTATTGTAGATAATAAAAAGAATTTACTAGATAGCGTCGTTCAAAATGTAAATGAAAACATCGATTTAATCCCTTCAAGCATAGAACTCGTTAGTAAACACGATATTCACATTGAAGATAGTTCCGGATTAAAGGAAATATTTTACGAAATATTTGCAAGATATCAGATCGTAATAATCGATTGTCCCCCGAATTTTACCGGTCTAAGTAAGCTCGGAATTTTATTATCAAATTATATAATTATGCCTGTCATAGCGGAGTCCTTCTCTTACGAAGGGATAACTCTTGCATTATCTAAGATGGACGATATTATAAAATTTAATCCCGACTTTCTTGGGTATAAAGTTATTCTGAATAGAGTAAAAACTCGAGAGACGTCCGTTAAACAACTTTTCGAAGAAAAATTTAGAGATAGATTGAAAAATAAAATATTACATAATTCTTTCCCCGAATTTTCATTAATTGACGAAGTTCATGCAACCAAAGAAAACATTTTTAATATTTTTAAAAGTAAACATCAAACGGAGAAAATAGCGTCGGTATGCAAAGAAATTAACGATTATATATACGAGGCGACGGATGAGTAAATTAGATAGATTAAGAAAAAAAGACAAAACAATCGATAGATTGGAAGAGGCGATAGAAAAGTTTGATATGGAAACTAAAACGCATCAAAATCTTGAGATATTATCAATAGAGCCGACCAAAGAAAATATTGAAACGGCTATTGAATCTATAAAAGGCGATAAAAAACTAATTGAGAAAAATAAGGAAATAATACTCGATAAATTACGATTGGAATATATCGAAATGTTTAATTTTGATAATTGTCCCGTTGAATATCAAGAACTTAAAAAAGAAGCGAAATTTCTTGCTGGGATTACCCAATACTCTTTCTTGTTAATGGCGCAGAGATTGAAAAAGATTAAAGATGGCGAACTTTATAAGGTAGACGGCTACGGCGATTTTAAAGAATTTATTGAAAAAGAAATTAATATATCGAGAGGAACTGCATATAAATATATTGATATTTTTACTTATTTCGGCGTCTCCCTGGGGAGACACGACGAAGAAGATATAGAATATACAAAATTGGTTCCAGTTATCCCTCTGATGAAATCTACTAATATTCAAGACGACGAAAAAGAATCCATAAAAAATAAATTTATAAGCGAACTAAAAGAGAAATCAAAAAATGAAATGGAAACAGAAGCGAACGAATTAAAAATGAAATATGGTATAATAAATAAATTTAATGAAAGAAGATTATTAGATCAAATAAAGAAGCTGGCGAATAATTTATCTAACGTTGAAATTGAAGAACTTATTGAATATTTAAAAAGTAGAAAATAAATTATGAGACGTTAAGTAGATAGGAGAAGTCTCTGATTATAGGAGGAATTATGAATAATTACGATCTTTTAAAAGATTTAAAACAAAAACTAGAAAAAGAGATAGATATATCTATTAATAAAATAATATTGTTTGGGTCCAGAACAAACGGTAATTCTGAGGAGTTCTCCGATTACGATATTTTGATAATTTTAAACGACGAATATAACTGGATAACAGAAAATAAAATATACGATTCCGCTTATGATATAATGTTAAAAAAAGATTTGATCTTTGATATAAAAATCATAAATAAAGAAGAAATTAATACTGATAGAGGAAGACAACCGTTTATCCAAAATGCTCTACAAAGTAGGGTGTATGCATGAGCGAAGAAACAAATAAATTAATAAACTTAAATGTTCTAAGAGCTGAAACAACTTTAGATGATGCAAAATTTCTAGTTGAGAATCAAAAGTATCATATAGCGGTTAATAGAATATACTATTCCGCTTTTTATATAATTTCTGCTTTTGCTATAAGAGATGGATTTGAATCTTCTAAACATCAGCAACTGATAGGTTGGTTTAATAAAAATTATGTTGCTAATGAAAAAGTTAATAAAAATAATGCTAAAGTTATAATGAGGCTGTTTGAGTTACGAAATAAAGCGGACTACGATATTTACGCTACTTTTAATAAAGAGCAGAAGGAAGAGTTGTATAATATGTCAGAAAAATTTCTAAAAGAGATGAAAGAATATTTAATAAAGAATATATAATCTAAAAAAACATTTGAATTTATTGTATATTTTGTTATCATTATAAAGAGAGTCGTTAGGATTGATAATATTATAGTAAATAAAGAAGGTTTTTATGATTCTTGATAGAATTACAATTAATCCCAATATCTGTCTCGGTCAACCTACAATTAGGGGTATGAGAATAACCGTATCATTAATTTTAAATCTCGTCGCTAATAAAATGTCTTTTAATGATATTTTAACTGCTTATCCCGAATTAGAAGAAGAAGATATTCTTCAATCTTTGAGATACGCTTCTTGGATTTCTTCCGAGAAAACAAAAATAATTTATTCCGATAAAGTAGTAAATGGCTGAAACATATAAATTTCTTTTAGATATGAACGTTTCGCCGTTAACAGTCGAGGTTTTAAAAAGTCTAGGATATAACGCCGTTAGAGTAAACGAAGCGTTAACGCCAACGGCAGACGATATTGCAATTATAGAATACGCAAAAGATCATAATTACATAATAATAACGTTTGACCTTGACTTTACTAACATATTAGCGATAAAGGGATTTGAGAAACCTAGCGTAATTAGTTTAAGAATTGACAGCGCGTTGCCAAATGATGTAAATAAAGTTCTCATTGATGTTATTAAAGAATATAAAAACGACCTTAACAAAGGAATTATAATAAGCGTTGACGATATTTCAATAAGGCATAGATCCTTGCCTATCATAAAATAAATACAAAAAAGTCTACAAATATGAGGGAATTGTGAATTTTACTACCCAAGAAAACCCCCAAGAAACGCCCAAGAAATGATAATAAATTTGATAATAATATAAAAAAAGATGCGAACGTTCGCGCTAAAAATATATTGGAGTTAAGGAGACAATAATTTGATAAAGAATTTTGAAAACATTTTAAAAATGCTGGCAGATAATGAAATTGACAAAGCCGATCTTGGACTTGAAAATATGTTGAAATCTGAAAACGATAAAGAAGCTATAGAAAAAATAAAATCATTTAGAACCTTTATTGCAAGCAAGGTATTGAAAGAATCGGGATTTCGAAGCGATTGTTTATATTATCTTGTAGGAGCTTTAAACTATTACAAAGGGAAAACCAAAGAGGAAATCCAAAAAGTAGCTTTTGAAATAGGTCAAAAAGGCGCAGACGGATTAAATATTAATGATAATGAATCTATGATAGAAATAAAAGCGCTAGGAAGGAATTTATCGCATTTACAAGCAATTTGCTATATGTATGCCGGATTTAAACTATTTGAGCCGAATTTAGATATTGGGATTGATTTAATAGAAGAATATGAACAAGCAAAGATATTTGGATAAATGAATAATTTTGCAGAATACAATGTATAAGAAAATATATTTACTTAAAAACTTAAATAAACCGCAATTAGAAAAATTTAATTGATTATAAACAAAAATTGTATTATTGTATAAAACGAAGGGGTAGAATATTCTTAATCATGCATAATGAGAATATTAATATCAACGGCTATATAATACGTGAGAATTATATAAAACGCTAATAAAAGGAATAGCCAAAAAAGTATAATCTAAAGAGCGTATAAAATTTATGAATTGTATTAGAAATACAATAAAAACATCTACATTGAAATTCATTACCGATAACGCTTTTAAAAAAAGAGACGTAGAAAAATTAAGAGGATATATAGGCAATCTATATAAAGACGAAGATCTTTTTCATAATCACAGTATAACAAACAATCCTATTTATAGATTCCCGTTAATTCAATATAGAATTATAAATAATAATCCAATGGTAATTGCTTATAAAGAAGGGGTCACGGTTCTTAACGATAAATTCTTAAAAATCGAGTCGCTTATAATTGACGGTAGAGAGATAAAAATATTTGAAAAACAACTCGATGTAAAAAATCAAGATTTCTTTGTATCGGATACGCTTTGTGAATATATTTTTGACTCGCTCTGGCTTCCTATTAATCAGAAAAATTATCTATCTTACATAAACAATAAACTTGACCTTGATAAAGTCCTTGCTAATAATATTCTTTCAAACTTTAAAGGGCTTGATATAACAGCGGAAAAAAAGATTATGGTAAAAGGAAATTTTAAAGAGCGCTCTGTATATGTCAATAATATCGAAACTTTTGGGTTTTCAGGTGATTTTGTATCAAATGTAGTAATACCGGATTATATGGGGGTAGGGAAGTTTAAATCAATCGGCTTCGGCGTAGTGAGGCGGGTAACGGATGAGAGAAGAAAAAGTGAAGGATATCAGTAAAGAAGAGAAAAAGAAGATATTAGATAAAATAAAGATCAGCGCTGAATTAAAAAGTCCTGATTCGATATATTATATTTTTTTAAGAGAAGAGCTTTATGAGGACAGGGGCTTGATTAATAAGGAGGGGGAGTGATAAGGAAACTATATAATTTTGGAAAGTATATACCAGAGATTTATTTTGAAGACAATCCTTTAAATTTAAACCTTGATTATGGAAAGGAAGATAGTAAAATTGTTTTTCTTTGTTTTGAAAAAACTAATGATATTTTTGAGTATAAAAAGATAGAAATTGAAGATTATGATAAAACCCAAAATAAAAGTTTATATTTACTAAAGAATGCAAAAGGTAATAGCGTTTCACCTTTTCCAACTTTATTTTTTGAAGGAGCTTCAATAAATAACAATCAGATTGATTTTAATTCTAAATCATGGGGAAAATTCTTAAGAATTGTAGAAAATAATTCGAATATTTCAGAAAATTTAAAAAATCTTTATTTAACAATAAAAAATCTAAATGAAATATCTTTGAATATTAGAGATAATTTTATACTTTCAATAAAAATTAATGGCGAATACATCGGTAAGTCAGAATATTATAAAGAAATAATTAGCAAATCAAAAGAAGATCTGTTTAATATTTTTTTCTTTAAACACAATACAGAATCAAGAGCAAAAGATAAAAACTGTTACTTATGTAATATTAAAAGTGAAGTTTGGGGTTATGTTGATCTTGGAGATTTTAAATTTTATTCTTCTAATGAAGATTCCGTAATCGCCGGAGGATTTAAAAAAGAATATTCATGGAGAAACTATCCTGTTTGCCCTGAATGTGCGGAAAAACTTTTCAAATATAAGGTTGTTATTGAAAGAAAATTTAACTTTAGGTTTTGGGGATTCAGCTACTATCTTATACCAGAGATAGTTTTTGAGTGCAATGACAATAATGAAATTATTAAGATTATTACAGATGATAAATACGGATTGATGAATTTAAAAGATAAAATAGAAACAGAGGAGGAAATTTACGATATTTTAAAAAGTACAAAAAATTTTATAACGTTCAATCTATTTTTTTATGAAAAAAATAATTCGGAATTCAAAATAATTATGTCAATAGACGATGTTTTTCCTTCAAGATTTAGAAAAATGAGCGATGTAAAAAAA
The DNA here is from genome assembly GCA_017998755.1 of Spirochaetota bacterium. Classification (GTDB taxonomy): domain Bacteria; phylum Spirochaetota; class GWE2-31-10; order GWE2-31-10; family MWDO01; genus MWDO01. The sequence goes on from JAGOCL010000023.1 coordinate 6,077, forward strand.
GAGGTAGAAAATATAAATTTATTTAAAAATATTGAGTTTAAAAAAAATGAAATAAAAGATTTAAAGTTTTCTTTTGGTGTTTTAAAGCATTTTTTCCCCGCTAGCAAAATTGAAGGGGATTTTTCGAAATATTTTCTTGAAATTACCCGAGCAATTTTTTCTTCACGATTGATAGATTATGAATTTGTTATTGCAAGAATGATTGACAAAATCAGAACGGATTTTTTAAACGATTACCCAACATATTATGATATATTAACGGCTATGATGTTGATTGAGTTTATATCAAAACTTAATCTTTGGAATAAAAAAGAAAATATAAAAGAAAAGGAGATTATTATGGATGGCGTTTATCAGACTTTTTTTGATGAGCATAAAGATTTTTTCAACTCAAATACAAAGAAAGCAATTTTTCTTGAAGGAGTATTGTGCCAGTTTCTTCTTGATATTCAGTATAGAGATAGAAACGCAACCCCTTTCAAATCAAGACTGAATGGTTTAAAAATTGACGAGCAAATTATAAAAAGATTGCTCCCTGAGATTATTAATAAACTTGAAGAGTATAAAAGAAATTATTACAGAGAACTTGAAAGTTTGATCTCAGAGTATTTATTAGAGTCAAAATTTGATATGACCAATGATGAAATAAGTTTTTATTTTGTCATGGGAATGAATCTTGCCAAAAAATTTAAAACTAAAAAAGATGAGGAGTTAGAAAATGGAAGTAATTAAAAACAGAATGGAGTTATTATTTTTGTATGATGTTAAAGACGGTAATCCAAATGGCGATCCAATGGATGAGAACAAACCAAGAATTGATGATGAAACTAAAGTAAATTTTGTTACAGACGTTCGATTAAAAAGAACGATTAGAGACTATCTCTACAAATTTAAAGGATATGATGGAACGGGTGATAAAGATATATTCTGTAGACAAACTGAAATGGAAACAGGCGGATTAAAAGACGGTAAAAACAGAGCCTTAGATTATGGAAAGAAAAAAGAAGAAATGTTACCAAAAATACTTAAATCTTGTATTGATATTCGTCTTTTTGGGGGGGTAATACCGCTTGATAAAGATTCAATAACGTTTACCGGACCTGTTCAATTTAAAATGGGAAGATCTTTACATCGCGTAGAATTAAATCATATTAAAGGTACTGGGGCATTTGCATCAAAAGCAGGCGCTAATCAACAAACATTTAGGGAGGAATATGTTTTACCTTACTCTTTAATAGCTTTTTACGGCGTTATCAACGAAAATGCGGCTAAGGAGACCGGTTTATCAGATAATGATGTTGAAGAACTTTTAGAGGGTATGTGGAACGGAACAAAGAATCTATTGTCGAGATCTAAAATGGAGCACAATCCTCGGCTTCTTTTAAAAATAAAACATAAAAAAGAGAACTTTTTTATTGGCGAACTTGATAAACTTATAACTCTTGAAAAGGAATTACCTGACGAAAAACTAAGAGATATATCAGAAGTAAAAATTAATCTTAAACTTTTTTCAGAAAAAATAAAAAAGATAAAGGATAATGTTGAAAAGATAGAGATTGTTAAAGATGATAGATGTATAATAGTCAATTATGAGGAAATAAAAGATCTTATTAATCTTCGGAGCGTATAATGACTAATAAAATACTTATTTTTGACCTGTTCTCAGACTGGGGGCAGGTTAAAAAGGTTTTTACTACGATGTCGCCTCTTTCTTTTCCGTTTCCATCAAGAACTGTTATACAGGGAATTATTGGAGCTATCGTTGGAATAGATAAAAAAATAAATCCCGAGACATTCATTGATGAGAATACAAATATTGCTATAAGAATCATTAATCCTGTAAAAAAAAGCGTTATTCCTCATAACAACATAAAAGTAACATCAAAGAGTCATTTTTCGAGATTTAATTCTCATAAACCTACAAATATTGAGTTTCTGAAAGATACAAAATACAGAGTTTATTTTTCATCCGAAAATCTTGATATTTATACAAAACTAAAATCTCAACTTGAAAATCATTGTTCTATATATAATATTTCGATTGGCATAAGTCAATGTCTTGCAAATTTTGAGTATATAGGCGAATATGATTACCAGCAAATAAAAACAAAAGACAATGTAAAAGTTAGCTCTGTTTTCAAAAAGAAAGGCATTATAGAAATTGATTTTGATGATAGAAAAGTATTTACTGTAATATTGCCTGTTAGAATGAAAAATGATAGAGAGGTAATTGATTATCAGGAATATGTATATGAAGCCGACGGTAAAGAAATAAAATTAAAAACAGAATATGAGATAATTGAGGTCAACAATGGAGAACGAATCGTATTCTTATAAACTGTATTCTCATCCAGATAAATTATTGAAAGACCATTTATGCGGAGTTCATAAAATTGGTAAAAGAGTATTTGAAAAAGAAAGATTTGAAAGCATTCTTAATAGCGAAGTTTTATCAGCAATTTTACTTTTACATGATTTTGGAAAGGCGTCTATTGATTTTCAAAATAAACTTTTTGGTAAAATATTTCATGTTCAAAAATCTTTTCATTCTGAAATATCGGCAGTAATTTTACTTTTATATCTTGAATACAAATCTTTTAGTATTGAAGAACAAATTTTAGGCTATATTACTATTAAAAAGCATCATGGCAGTTTTAACAGTGATTTAGAGGAATTACTAGAGATTGATGATAACAGAATTGAATATCTCTATGAAATATTTTCAAATATTGATTTGAAAGAGCTGTGTGAAATATATCGGGATTATCTTGATTTAACTTTTTTTGATAGTCAATTGCTTTCTGAAAAAATAAAATCTTTTGGAATAAGAAAATATAAAAGAATTTTTAATAAATTTATAAAAAACGTAAATAATTTTGACGCTTATAATAGACTTAATAATTATTTTTCTATTCTTGTGTATTCTGATAAAGAAGATTGTATTTTAAACGATAGTGAAATTTTAAATAAGAAAATAGTGTATGAAAAATATAATGCAGTTACAGATTATAAAAAGAAAAAATTTACCGGCAAATTAAAGAATCAAATTGATGAAATTAGAGAAAAATCTTTTAAAGAGGTTGAAAATAATATTGATTTAAAAAATCGAATATTTTCGATTAATTTACCAACAGGATCGGGGAAAACGCTAACATCGTTAAATGCCGCATTAAAAATATTAGAGAAAGATAATTCTTTAGAAAGAATTATCTACTGTCTACCTTTTACCTCAATAATCGACCAAAACGCCGATATTTTTCAAGAAGTTTTGGATACAGAAGATAATAGCGTTTTATTAAAGCATCATCACTTGAGCGAGATAAATTACAATAGCGATTTTTATAATAATGAAATTTTTAATGATCAGCAAGCAGAGTATCTTATAGAAACATGGAATTCAAAAATTATAGTTACAACATTTTATCAATTTCTTCATTCTCTGCTTACAGGTGAAAATAATTTACTCAAGAAATATAATAAAATAAAGAATTCTATTGTTATTCTTGACGAGGTGCAATCAATACCGAGAAAATATTGGATATTAGTTAATAATTATCTTAAATTTATCTCTGAAAAAATGAACTGCTATATCTTACTTGTTACCGCTACTATGCCGTTGATTTTTTCTGAAGAAGAAAATGAGATAAAAGAGCTTGCGACATCTAAAAGAGAATATTTTAATGCTTTTAGTAGGATTATACTAGATGTTAAAGATGCAAATAAAAAAACATCTATAAGGGATTTTTCTATTAGACTTATAGAAGAACTTAGACAATCAGACAAATCTATTCTTGTTATATGTAATACCATAAAAAGTTCTTTGTTTTTGTATGACAAATTGAAAGAAAATGGATTCGCCCCGTTATATTTATCTTCAAATATAATTCCAAAAGATAGATTGAATATCATAAAAAGAATAAAAAAAGATAAGATAAGAGCATTAATTTCAACACAAGTTATCGAAGCCGGGGTTGATATTAGTTTTGATATAGTTTATAGGGACATGGCTCCGCTTGACTCGATTTTTCAAGCATGCGGAAGATGTAACAGGAATGGAAATAACATTGAAAAGGGTATTGTAAAAATAATAAAACTCACTGATGATAAGAACTTGGAATATTCAAGCTATATTTATGATGAAGTGATTTTATCAAGAACATCAGATTTATTCAGGGACAAATCGATAATTGAAGAAAAACAATTTCTTGATCTCGCAAATGAATATTTTAAAATAATGAAAAATGCAACATCAACATCCTTATCTATTGAAATTATTAATGCGATTAAATACCTTGATTATAAGAAAGCTTTTTATGAGAAAGAATCATTTAGACTTATTGATAACAATTTTAGAACAATTAGCTGTTTTGTCGAGTCTGATGAAAGTGCATCTGATTTATTAAATGAATATAATAATTTAAAGTTAGATATTAGAAGTTTTGAGAATAAAACAAAATTAAAGAAGATTTTAAGAGAAATGTCAAAATATATAATTAATGTTCCAGAAAAGTTTCTTAAAACTACAGATAGTGAGAAGATATTTATTATAGAAAAATCTATGTTAACCCAATATTATTCCTCTTTAACAGGTTTTAAACGCGATGAAAAACAGAAGGATTATATATTTTAATTCATAGGACTAGATTATCACCAAGAAATAATCATAATATGCTATAAAGTTATAATCTACCAAAAAATCAAAAAATAATTAAACGCTGATAGACAAAAGTTCGTTTATAGATTATAATAATACAAAAACGAATAAAAGGGAGCGTTAAAGTGAAGTTTGTAAACAGAGAAAATGAATTAAAAGCTCTTAACGACGAGTATAAAAAGGATTCTTCATTTGTAGTTCTTTACGGTAGGAGAAGGGCGGGAAAAACCACGCTTATAAAGGAGTTTATAGCCGATAAAAAGGCGTTATATTTTTTTTCCGATACTCAGGCGGAAGTTTATCAGATATCAAGATTTAAAAGTCAAATGGCTTCTATTTTTAACGATAGCATAATAGAAAAAATTGATATTAAAGAATGGGATACGCTTTTTGAATATTTTTCAGAGAAACTCGGAAATGAAAAGATAATACTTGCGATAGACGAGTTTCAATATTTGTGTAAAGAGAATAAAAGTTTTGCGTCGATTTTTCAGCGAATTTGGGATAATTATTTAATTAAGAAAAATATAATGGTTATATTGTGCGGCTCTCTACTCGGTATGATGTATGAACATGCTCTTAGTTATACGAGTCCGCTTTATGGGAGAAGAACGGCGCAGATAAGACTGAAACAGATAAGCGTAAGAGAGTATAAGAAATTTTACAATGAAATAAGCCCAATCGATATCGCGCAATATTATTCGGTTACCGGAGGGATTCCTAAGTATATTGAACATTTTTCTGAAAATAGGGAAAATATTTTTGAAGGGATAGAAAAGAATATTTTAAGTAAAAATAGTTTTTTATACTCCGAGCCGAGATTTTTATTGAAAGAGGAGATAAACGACGTATCTACATATTTCTCAATACTTCAAACAATAGCTCTCGGCGAACATAAAATAGGAAATATTGCAAAGAGGTTAAGTATTCAAGTAAACAACTTGACATCATTTATAACAAAATTAATCGAACTTGATATTATTAAAAAAGAGACGCCGGTAACGGAAGAGAATCCTGAAAAATCTAAAAAGGGATTGTATTTTATTAATGACAATTTTCTGAGATTTTGGTTTAAGTTTTTATTACCTTATGAAAACTTTTTAGAGATAGAGCAAACCGGTTATGTTATAGAAAAAATTAAAGAGGATTTTAATCAATACGTATCTTTTGTTTTTGAAGATATTTGCAGAGAATTGGTATATACTTTAAAGTTACCGTTTCAACCGGTAAAATCAGGGAGATGGTGGAATAACGATACCGAGATAGATATCGTAACAATCGGCGATAAGAACGAAATTATGTTATCCGAATGTAAGTGGTGGGATAACGAGGTTGGAATTAATATTCTCGAAGAACTGATTAAAAAGTCGGAATTTCTATTAAAATCCAGAAAATATGACAAAATATATTACTCTATATTCTCTAAAATTGGATTTACTAAGGATTTGATAAATCTATCAAAGGATAAAGGAGATATTTTACTTTACGACGTTGACGATTTATTGTAAGATTTAATTATGGATTTATATATAAATACTTTTGGAACATACATTAAGAAGAAAGACGATATGTTTGAACTCGAGGTGGAGGGGAAGAAAACGAAAGTATCTCCGTCAAAAGTAAGAAGTATAGTTATTTCTACTCGCGCTATGATAACAACCGACGTTGTAAAACTTGCGTTAGACAATAATATCGATATTGTATTTATGGACGATTTTGGTAATCCGTATGGAAGATTTTGGCACTCAAGATTTGGTTCGACTACTTATATACGAAGAAGACAACTGGAAATTTTTGAAAACGAAGAAGGGCTGGAATACTCAAAGGAATGGATCAAAAATAAGATAGAGAATTCTATCAAGCATCTTAAAGACTTGGAATATAAAAGGCATAGTAAAGAGCGGGAAATTGAGGAGAGAATATCTGAAATAGAGGGTTATATTACAAAGATTGATAAAATAACTGGAACAATCGATGAAAAAAGGAATAGTATACAAGGGTATGAAGGAAACGCTTCTAAACTATATTGGGACATTCTTTCTTATTTGATTCCGGAGCCATTTAAGTTTGAAGGAAGAAGTAGCAGACCGGCTAAGGACGAATTTAATTGTATGATAAATTATGGATTTGGCGTTCTATACGGAAAGGTGGAGAAAGCGTGTATAATAGCGGGACTTGATCCTTTTATTGGAATAATGCATACCGACAACTATAATAAAAAATCGCTGGTATTTGATATAATTGAAAATTATAGACATTATGTAGTTCGGACGGTTTTCGCTATGTTTTCGAGGAAAAAGGTTAATAAAGAATATTTTGACGAGATAAAAGGTGGATTAAAACTTAACAAAGAGGGGAAGAGGATTTTAATAACTGAATTGTCGGATTTTTTTAGTAAAGACGTGTATTATGACGGAAGAAAAATTTCTAATCTCGATATAATACAGCATGATTGTCATAAGATTGCAAATAAGCTTATAGGAAAATAATATGTTAGTTTGGTTTATTTACGATATTACAAACGATAGGACAAGACGAAAAATAATAAAATTAGCGGAAAATAGCGGACTATATCGAGTTCAGAAATCAGTTTTTTTAGGAACGATTGAACAGAATATTCTTGATCAAATTGTTTTAGAAAGCGAAGAATTATTAGATTTGGAAAACGATTCTTTGTATGTTTTTCCTTTATGCGAAAAGGATTTTAAAACTGTAAAGTTGTTGGGTCAGGCGTTTGATAAAAAACTAGTTACAGATGAAATAGAGGCGTTTTTTGTATAGCGGGATATTATGGAGAAAAATTTTACAAGCATAACGGCTTCGATTATGTTAGAATATTTATATTGTCCCAGATTTATATATTTCATGAAGGTTTTAAATATTAATCAGAATGAACAAAAGCGATTTAAAGTACAGAAGGGTAGGGATGTTCATAAAATAAAAAGTTTGACAAATATTGATTACAATAGAAAAAAGATAGACGTAGTTAAAAAAAATATTGAAGAAGAATTATATTCCGATAATTTAAAAATTCATGGGATTATTGATGAAATATTATTTTTAAATGACGGAAGCGCGTCCCCGTTAGATTATAAATATGCAGAATATAAAGGGCGGATTTATAAAACATATAAAATGCAATCTGTTTTTTACGGACTATTGATAAAAGAAAATTATAATATGGACGTCAATAAAGGATATATCGTATATACCAGAAGTAAGAATCATATTGAGGAGATTGACTTTACAGAAAAGGATTATATAAAATTATTAAAAATTATAGACGATATTTATAAAATTATAGAGTATAATTATTATCCAAAACGAACTTCGGTATTAAGCAGATGCGGAGATTGTTGTTATAGAAATATTTGCGTTAAATAGATCTTTGACATAATTAATTATTGACATATACGATTTATTTTAGTATATAAAGATTAGAGATATAACTTGTATAATTAAAAGTAATTACGAGAACTTTCTTACGCGGAAAAGATAATTTTTCGAGCGTAATGGAGGAGGAATTCGTTTGAAAATTGTTGAATATTTTATCTCAAGAAATCATATAACTTACGATTCTAAGGTAATTATAAGAAGGAATGACTTTAAATC